>JBBITV010000132.1:0-9275 GCA_037440585.1 Chloroflexota bacterium | reverse complement strand
AATGTCATTGCGAGGCGCGCATCCTTCGCCTGCGCTCTGGACATGGTTTGCGCCGAAGCAATCCACATTGTCGAGGTACGCAATCGCAGCAGGGATAAGCCGAGCGACTTTCATGGCGTTAATGAATGGCGCCATAATTGCTGAAGGCGATGTGAGCCTCCATGCGTGGGAGGCTTTTTCGTTTTTTGGGGGGCAGGACCTGGAAAGGCCAGGGTGAAGAGTATCCAACCGCAAACGGAGGGTAAGGTTCTGAACTCTAAATGGTCTGAAGAACGACTGGGGCGGTTAGTCTGGATCGTGGCTGGACTGTTGGTCGTAATTACAATTGGTTTTGGGGTGTTTTATTATCGAGATCGTTACGTTCATGCTAACCAGCCGCTGGTCGAGCGGGAAATTGCGCAGCTAGAGAACGCAGTGCGCCAGGACCCGCAGAATGCTGACTTTCGGGTGGCGGTGGCGCAACGCTACCTGGACGAGGGGTATCTTGACCAGGCGCTCAAGCAGGCGCAACAGGCGCTCAAGATCGATGACCAACTCGAAAGTGCTTACGTTATTCTAGGCCAGATCTATGTAAAAAAGGGCAATCTGCAAGACGCCGAGAGCAATTTTCGCAAGGTTGTGGAGTTGAATCAAGGCAACCAGTTTGCCTACCTGAACAGGCAGCTTCAGTTCGCACATTACCAACTGGGCCAGATCGCGATGGAGCGGAATGACTATGCCACCGCCGTTGACGAGTATCGCGCGTCGCTCCAAATCCGAGGCTCAGATGCCGATGCACGGCTGGCACTGGCACTGGTGCTGCAGAAGCAGGGCCAGCATGACGAGGCGATCAAGGAACTTAATGAAGCAACCCGGTTCGTGCCTGACTTTGCAGAGGCGTACGAGGCGTTGACGACGAGTTATATGGTCAAGGGTCTGCAAGTGGAAACGCGCTATGCGCAGGCGATGGTGGTGTTTAGCAAGGGGGACTATCAGCGCGCTGCACGTGAGTTGAGCGAGGTGGTCAAAAGTAAGCCGGAGCTTCCCGGGGCACACCTCGGCCTGGGGCTGAGTTATGAGCAGCTTGGGAAACGTGACGAGGCGATTGCAGCGTTCAAACAGGTTCTCGCGCTCCGGTCAGGTGACGTCGCAGCGATCCAGGCCCTGGGCCGCCTGGGAGTGGAGCCATGAGCATCGGAGAAAGGCCTGACGTGTTGTCTCCAGAGGCGCCGCAAGGGCTACCCGGTCGCCGATTTCTGGCCGGTCTGTCACCGCGCGGCCGCCGGTATGCGATTCTACTCGCCATCTTGCTGGCGTTACTCGCGGTCGTGATCCTTATCGCACTGTGGTATGCGTGGACCCGAAAACCTCTGACTGAGCTGCCAGAGGCAGTGGGCATCGCGCGCAGTGTGCCGCCCCGCTTCTTGTTCTCGATATACGACGTCGGTAGCCCCATCGGTGTTGCCGTCAGTCCTTCAGGCGACCGGGTGTACGTGTCAGAGAGCGACGGCGAGCGCGCGGTCAAGGTATTTGACCGGGACGGTAAGCTGCTCCAAAGCCTGGTTCCGCCGGGGTCCACCCGGCTTATCCGATCTCCGGTGTACATCGCTCTGGACGATCAGGGCCGGGTGTACGTCACCGATCGCCTGCAACATGCGATCTTTATCTATGGCCCAGATGGCAAGTACCTTGACAGCATGTTCTCGCCTACTTTGCGTCTGAGGGCCTGGGCGATGGAAACGGGGGGTGAGCAATACGGCCAGCCCGATCTGGAGCTTATCTATCTTTTTGGGGATAAGCACGTGCTGGCGCGGCGGCCGGATGGGACGGTCTTGTCGCCTCTCCCTACGCCGACGTATGACGCCTGGGCGCCGCTGGGGATCGCGTGGGCGAACGGCAACCTGTACATCACCGAGGTGACCAAGGGATACCACCGCGTCATGGTTTTCGACCGTGATCTCAAGCAGGTGCTTGAATTCGGTCGCGAGGGCACTGGCCAGGGGGAGTTTTCCTATCCAAATGGCATCGCCCTCGACCGGCAGGGCCAGATCTACGTCACTGACAGCAATAATGGTCGTGTGCAGGTGTTCAGCCCCAAGGGGGAGTTTCTGGAGTTGTTCGGTAGCGGGTGGGCCCTGCCACGCGGGATCAAGATTGACAATCAGGGCCGGGTTTACGTGGTCGACGTGCTCGAACATAAGCTCCGCGTCTTGCAGACCGGCGCTGCCGACCGGCAACTGTATGACGTGGGCGAGGAAGGCAACGACGACGGGAAATTCATTCTTCCTAATGACGTTGCCATAGACGGCGCGGGGAAGGTGTACGTCGTTGATCGCCGGAACAACCGGCTGCAAGTTTGGACCTATTAAGTTGCGGGTTTCGTGTCCAGGCTGTTGAAACTCGGAACTCGAAACTCTAAACCCGAAACTTATCAAAGTCTGTTCCACTCAGGACCGGGTGGAAAGCCAACGGCCTCTCCCTTTTCAGGCGGGGGGAAAGGGCGGCGCGGCTGGCTATTTCAAAGGGGGAGGGGGTGGTTTTGTCCAGGAGAGTCTTTATTCCTTTCCGCGCAATGGACGTTTGTACAACGGAAGGAGGTAATCACTGGTGAAAAAACTAATCCTGGTCCTGGGACTTGCTTGTGTACTGACCGTACTCTTCGTCGGAATCGCCGCCGCCGACGCCGGTCCCCACGGTGGGTACACGACCACGACTGCGGCATGCGCCGGTTGCCACCGCGCCCACACCGGCCAGGCGGAGCGACTGCTCAAGGCGGGCCCCACGCAAACTGACTTCTGTTATGCCTGCCACGGTACCGGCGGCCTGGGAGCAGCCACGAATGCCCAGGAAGGCATCTGGATGGACCCGACGGCCAGGCAAGACCCCTATGGCGGCGGTTCGGCTTTCAGCGGCAACGTTGTCGGCCGCGGCATGAAAGGTAGCGGGTTTGATTCGGCCATCATGGACACGGACAACAACGGCACGGCCACGGCAGCCCCTACGACGTCCAAACACCGCACCGAGGATGCCAACGCGATCATGTGGGGTAGCGGCGCGCCGAACACGGGGAAGGGTCGTGTGGGCGTCCTGAAGTGCGCCGACTGCCACAGCCCGCATGGCCGGGGCAGCTCGACCAAGACCCAAACGTACCGCATCCTGTGGGGCCGGCCGGCGATTGGGAGGGGTACAGAGCCGGGTGATGTGCCGGACATCGATCAGAAGACCTACACTATCGACAGCGCTACCGGCAAGTACTACGGTCAGACGTACGGTACGCCGAGCTTGCTCGACGAGATCAGCAACTTCTGTGGGTACTGCCACACGCGCATCCACGCGGCAAGTGCTACCCAATTTGGAGACCAGATCTTCAAGTACCGGCACGTGACGAGCGGCGAAAACGTCGAGCCTGACTTCACCAAAGGCTTCCCGGCCTGTCTGACTTGCCACACGGTCCATGGCTCCACCGCGGCTATGGAAGGCTACGCGACCCAGGTCACGGTGGACGGCGTGGCCATCGACAGCGCCTTGCTCCGCCTCGACAATCGCGGCGTTTGTCAGATCTGCCACAACAAGTAGACTCCAGGTTCTCGCGCCAGCTTCGCCCTTCAGGCGAAGCTGGCCAAGTCTCGCCAACCCCGGTTTGGAAGGAAGAGTATCTCCTCTCCCAAACCGGGGTTGTCGGCGGGCGGGCTATTTAAAAGAGGTAATGTGGGAACAGCGACGAGAGGCAGGCGGCAGGGCGTCCCCGGTGGGCCCTTTCGAGCCTGGCTCAGGCTTCAGCAACCTGTCCTGCTGGGGCTGGCACTAGCGGGCGCACTGACGATATTCTTCCCGGAATTGATCTCCTTAGCGTCCCCCCAATCCTCTCCCACCCCAGTGCCTACATCCGCGCCCACGGCGACCAGCGCGGCCACAACGACGCCACCAGTTGGCCGGCCAACGCGGGAACCCACCCCGACGAGTGAGACGGTCGTACGGCCTACCCGCGAAAGCACGCCGACTCATAGTGTAACCATCACTGCATCGCTAACGGCCTCGCCGGTAGCCACGCTGGCGGGTGTTATGAACCAGACGGCGACCTTGCCACCCCCGGTGACAGTCACCAGTACTCTGGACGCGGTCCCCACGCGCACTACAACCCCAACCGTAACACCGACCAGCACGCCAGTGGCCCGAGGCCCTGGCCTATATCTGCTGCCGGTGCAAGATGCCTGGATCGACGAGGCACAGCCTGGCGCCAACTACGGCCAGGACCATAAGCTGCGGTTGAGGGCCGATAGTGGCAAACGCCGCCGCGTTCTGCTCCAGTTTGACCTGCGCGCAGTCCCGGCCGGCAGCTTGATTGCACGCGCCACCCTGCACCTGGTGCAGGAGGCTAAGCTGGCGGGGGCCAGGCTAGAGGCACATCGTATCGGGGAGGTGTGGCTGGAAGGCGAGGTGACCTGGGCGCTGCGGGCGGCCGGCCAGCCCTGGAGCACAGGCGGCGGGGGTTTCACCACGGCGGTAGAGCGGTCCGTGACGCTGGATGCTGAAGGACCACGGGAGATTGATCTGACCGGCCTGGTTCACAAATGGGTGGCTGGAGAGGCAGCCAACTTTGGTGTGCTGCTGGCGGCCCAGGGCGATGTGGGCGAGGTTGCGTTTGCCAGCCGGGAGCAAGGCGGGGTGCCCGGTGCTGCGCGCGACGAAGATCTGGGGCCTGGTCGTACCCGCGGGGCTGAGGCGTATGCCGGACCGTATCTGCAAATCGAGTTTGGCGCCGGACTCCCAACCCCAACCCCAACGCCAACTCCGACGCCAACGCCCACCCGGGTGTTCATTCCGGGACCCGGCCCGGTGCCACGTCCTACGGTTGCGCCACCGGCCCACGGCGACGGGCGCGGTTACACGATGCGAACCGAGGCCTGCAGCAAGTGCCATCGTACTCACTCGAACCCGGGCGAGGCCCTGCGCTCGGTCTGGCCTGAAGAGGACCTGTGTCTGACGTGCCACAACGGCCTGGGTGCGACCTCTGACTTGCGGAACCAGTTCTCTCGCCCCTACCGCCACAACGTAGGCGCTACAGCCGGCCTGCACGATGCGGGCGAGCGGAGCCCCGATAGCTTCCGCGGCAGCAACCGCCACGTGGAATGTGAGGATTGCCACGAGCCGCACCAGGCGGGGCGTGGCTCTCATGCTGAAGGTGGCAACTGGGCCAGCGGGGCGCTGCAATCGACGTGGGGCATTGCGGTGACCAACGGTGCGGCCGGGTCGACACCCCGCTATAACGTCGTTGAACAGGTTTCCTTCGAGTACCAGGTGTGTTTCAAGTGCCATTCCGCCTGGAGTTCAGTGGGCAGTGGCACGGATGTCTCACGGGAGCTTAACCCAAACAACCCCGGTTACCATCCGGTCGAAGGATCGGGGCGCAATCAACCTGGAGCCGCCAATCCCAGCTTCGCTGGGGCATTCCGCCAGCCGTGGGGGCCGGAAAGCCTGGTGCAATGCAGTGATTGCCACGGCAGCAGCTCTGCCACGGACCCTGCCGGCGTACACGGATCCGACCAGCCCTGGATCCTGCGCCGCAATGAGACCGGTGCCGGATCGCCGGGCGTGTTCTGCTACAACTGTCACCGCCGGGAAGTGTATGGCGACGTTGACCTCTCTAACCCGCCGGATGCAGCCTATAGCCGTTACAACCACCCGGGCGAGGATGCGCACACCAGGCTCAAGGGTAGTACGTGGAGTAATCCCTGGGGCATCTGGTGCATGAATTGCCACGGCGGGGATGGTCCGGGAGGTATACATGGCAGCAACCGCGGCCCCGGTACCTACGGGGGAACGCCCCTGGGTATGCGCCTCATGAACGGCGCTTTCGTGCAGGGCTGGACACTGGGCGAGGGGAAGACCACCTGTTGGGCGAGTTGTCACGCGGGGCCGAAGACGGCGGTGGCGAATTACAGTTACACCTTGTCACCCTGAGCGAAGCGAAGGGTCTCTGCTTTCTCGTGCCGAGGCTTTCATTAGTGAGCGCGTAGATGCTTCGCTCCGCTCAGTATGACAAGCGAATTATGCGGTATTGCCTGTATACCTGCCTGCTACATCACGCTCACGTCGCTAGCGGCAAACGGACTTTGAACTGCGTCCCCGTCCCTAGCTCGCTTTCGACCTCGATCCGCCCATCGTGCAGATCGACGGCTTCTTTGACCAGCGCCAGACCCAGGCCGCTGCCGATGATCCCCGATTCGCTGGTCGTGTTGACCCGGTAGAACTTCTCAAAGATGTGCGGCAACGCCTCGGCGGGAATGCCGATGCCAGTATCCTTGATGCTCAGCTCCAGCCAGTTGTCGCGGACAGCGACGTCGATGTCGATGCGGCCGTCGGGGCGGTTATACTTGATAGCGTTGGAGAGCAGGTTTTTTACGATGATGTGAATGAGCTCCCGATCGGCCATCACTGGGGGGAGGTTGTCCTGAATCCGGGTGTTGACGGAGATGCCGCGGGCTTGCACCTGGACGGAGAAGACACGGAGCACCTCTTCGATCAGGGGGCCAAGGTCGAGCATAGCCTTGTTAACTTTGCGGTGCACGGATTCCAGGCGCGACATGTCCAGGAGATCGTTGATGAGGTCCACCAGCCGGTCGGTTTGCTGGCCTATGACCTGGAGCAACTCCTGGCGCATCTTGACATCCTCCTCCGTCGTGTTGGTCTGCAGCAATTCGCCGTAAAGCTTGATGCTGGCCAGGGGGCTGCGCAGCTCGTGGGAGACGTTGGCCACCAGGCTGGTCTTGAGGCGTTCGATTTCCTTCAGGTGGCTCACGTCCTGAGCAAACCGCAGCGCCAGGAACAACCCGGCCAGCGGCGTCAACGCCAGGACCACCGACCAGCCGTTCATCTGCCACACTACCCCGATAATCACCCCTAACCACAGCAGCAACAGGTCGGTAAGGATGAGGGGGGCGCTGACCGACTCGGCCTGGCGCCAACTCACCTTGCGGTATAACATGATGATCGTAGTCACCAGGACTATCTGGACCACCATGAAAAGGACGACGCTGCCGGCTATGGCCAATAGCTCAAGCGGCGAGCGGAGTTGCACCGGGCCGGGGACGATGGCGCGGCGTACCAGCGCCGCCAGGGTGAACGCTATGCTTTCCTGGCCGAAGTTGAAGGCAGGTTCCAGCAAGCGGCGCTGCGGATTACCGAAAAATGCAAAGAGCAGGAAGCCAAGGAAGATAGTGGGGACCAGCCAGTCTGGCGGCAGGGCAACGACCGCCGCGAATAGCAAAGCCGGTTTTAGATCATACTTGGCGTGCCCGCCAGAGGTGCGAATCGGCACGAGGGGGCTGACCGTCGCCAGGGCGAGGAGCGGGAGGGCGCTCGCTGCCTGCGGAAAGTCGTGGGTGATGAGCCCGTACAGTGACCAGAATAGCAACAGACCGCCGGTTAGAGCAATGGTTGCAACATACACGACGACGGCGCGCGGCGGCGGCGGCCGCGAAGTGTGCTCGATTGTTCTGGCACCCCGGCGGTCCCGGCGCGTTTTCAACCAACGTCGCCCGGACCACACTGGCAATTTGAGGGCGGGATTTTCTACAGTTGCACGCATCCTGCTAATCAGCCTCCACCTGCTTGTGGGGTAGCCGAATGGTGAAACAGCTTCCCTGCCCCAGCGTGCTGCTGGCGTCGATCCGGCCGCCCTGCATCTCGATGGCGGCCCTGGCCACCGTCAGGCCCAGTCCGGAACCCTCGATCCCGGATTCGGTCGAGGACTGCACGCGGAAGAATTTGTCAAAGATGTGGGGTAGAGCCTCCGAGGGGATGCCGATCCCGGTGTCGCAGATACTGATGGCTACCAGGTCTTTCTCTACCCGGGCGTCGATGTCCACCCGGCCGCCCGGCCGGTTGAATTTGATGGCGTTCGAGCAAATATTGCGCAGGGCGGTGTGAAGCAGGTCTTGACTGGCCAGGACGAGCAGCGCTTTGGGCCGTATGTTGTTCGCCATGGTTAGTTGCCTGGCCTGCGTTTGAGCCGCCAGACTGGCAATAACATGATCGACAATCTCGCTCAAGGATAGGGGCTCCAGTCTGGGCTGAATCCGCCCCGATTCGAGGCGAGACAGTTCGAGCAGGTCAGTGATGAGCTCTGCCAGGCGCTCGGTCTTGCGATCAATGACTTTGCAAAACTCAGTACGGATCGATATGTCGCCGTCGTCGACATTGCATTGCAGCATCTCGGTATACAGTTTGATGGATGCGAGCGGGGCGCGTAACTCGTGGGAGACGTTGGCCACCAGCTCACTCTTTGCCTTATCCGCTTCCTTCAGAGACTCACGGTCCTGGGAGAGACGCAAGGCCAGGTACAGCCCGGCCAGAGGGGCGGCGCTGACCATGAGTGCCCACAGGCTGACGTAGTACATTAAGGCGATCACGCTCCCGATGGATAAGATCAGGAGGTCGATCAGACTGTTACCGAACTCGAAGAGCCCGGCCTCGCGCCAGCCTATGTTGCGATAAGCCATCACCGCTCCGGTGACCAGGGCTTGTTGAACCACCAGGAAGACCAGCATCGCCCCCAGGACGGCCGCCAGGTCGCCCGCCGAATCCACGATGTAGCTATCTCCCCCCAGGATGCGATATACCAGGGCCGCTGCCTGTGCCGCCAGGGTGCTCTGGGTATAGTTGAACATCGGCTCCAGGAAGCGCATACGCGGCTTGCGCCAGACGGCGTAGGGTATCTGGCCGCTGATGGACACCAGGGGTAGGGTTGCGGGGGGCAGGGTCAGGGCTCCGGCGAAGAGTAACGCCGGCATCAAATCGTATCGGGTGTGGCGGCGTTGGTCGCGGATCGGCAAGAAATTGGTCACGACGGTGCCCCCGCCCAGGATCAGCGCCCACGCCAGGACGTCTGGCTGTTGCCACGCGTAGGCCACCGCGTTCAGCAAGACGATCAGGCCGGCCGCCGAGATGGTCCCCATGTAGAGATAGAATCTTTGCGATGGGCGGGTCGGATTGACGACCCGCGCGCGGCGGGCCTTTGCTTGCTGCCAGCGTGCCCAGAGGGGGTTGCCATTTAGCCACCCCGGGGGCCACCGGGTGCGCAGAGCCGCCAGACCGTTGTGGATGCTTGCTTCTCTCAACACGTGCCCCACCAGATTAGAATCAGTAATGACAGTGTGGCTATAGTATACCCTCAGTATACCCTCAATAGGTTACAAACAGGTTAATGGACGCCCAGATTCGTGTGAATTCTACGTGAAAAGCTAAGGGCTGGTAAAGAAATAAGTTCCTGTGTCACCCCTTCACTGCGTTCAGGG
>JBBITV010000131.1:8433-9307 GCA_037440585.1 Chloroflexota bacterium | reverse complement strand
ATGCGCCGGCACCCGAGGGCAGGTGGCAACGAAATGGAGTCTACTACCATCGCGTGCTAAAAGAATACAGCCTGGGCAGTGTCAGGGAGACCCTGGCCTATCTGGAGGAGCGTTATCCCCGCTATGTAGACTACTGCCCGGTGCGAGACATGCGCTTCTCGATGGTCCCAGAAGCCTTCGTTGCCGAGTACTGTATCCCCGAGGTGCGGCTCCAGGAGATCCTGGAGCATCCGCGTGATCCCCTGGAAGAGGCGGTGGCCGGGCTGGCGGTGGAAATCGCCGCGGGAGCAGGAATCAGCCCCCAGGCGCTGGGCGTCACCGGTTCCATCCTCCCTCGGATTCACGATCCGGCCTTCTCGGACATTGATCTGACGGTATATAGGCTCGAAAGCGCCCTACGGGCTAAAGCCTGGCTACAGGAGGCGGTACAACGGCAGGCAGGCCCACCCGGCAGTGGACCAACTGATAGGGTCACTGGGCTGACCCCAGAGGAAATAGAGGTGCTGCGGGTTGCTGTCCATGCAATTCATCCCATCTTGTCTCCGGATGAGGTGGCGTACTTTGTGCAACGTCGCTGGAACTACCTGCGCTTCGGGAGTAGAGTGTTCTCGGTGCACGCCACGCGTAGCGACGAGGAGATCAGGGAGATGTATGGCGATCACCACTACCGTGACGTGGGGACAGCTCGGATACGAGCCCGAGTGGTGGACGTCTCAGAGGCGCTCTTTTCGCCAGCGATCTACGGGCTGGATGACGTGGCGGTTCTGGAGGGCAAGCCGGTGCCCATCCGCTCCCTGGTCTCATACGACCGTATTTTCGCCGACGCCGTGGATCTAGGGGCGAAGATCGAAGCTCATGGCAAGGTGGAGTGCGT
>JBBITV010000131.1:6119-8423 GCA_037440585.1 Chloroflexota bacterium | reverse complement strand
ATGGGAGAGAGTATCGCCTGATCCTGGGCACTACCGGTATCCCGGACGGTGGTTATCTGAAACCGATTCGCCGGTGAGGTCGTGTCAGCGGAATGATCATCGAGTCCATCGTTTGTACTATTGACGACCAAGGCCGGATCAATTTCGCGCCGATGGGGGTGGTGTGGGGGGAGCCTATCTTGATTATCAGGCCTTTCAAAACCACCACCACCTACCGCAACCTGATCACCACCCGCCAGGCGGTCGTCAACATCACGGACAACGTGCTGATCTTCGCCAGAGCCGCTGTCTCCGACGCCAGCTTCCCGCACTTCCCGGCACCCCATGTCCGCGGAGCCGTGCTGGAGGACGCATGCTCGTACCGTGAGGTGGTGGTGGAGGCGGTGGACGATGTCCCAGAACGAGCTGAGGTGCGTTGTCGGGTGGTGGGCTCAGGCCGGCTGCGCGACTTTTTGGGCTTCAACCGCGGCAAGAACGCCGTCATCGAGGCCGCTATTTTAGCCACACGACTAGACTGGATCGGGAGCGAACGAGTCAAAGCAGCTTTTCGAGAATATGACGAGATCGTAAAGAAGACGGGCGGGGAACAGGAGCATGAGGCTATGGCCTACCTGTGGAGCTACGTGAGTGACAAGGTGACAAGGTGACAAGGTGATGGTATGTAGCAGCAAGTAGTCTTGCTACACCCGGTCACTCTGTCACCTTGTCACCTTGTCACCTTGTCAGGTGTTGGGAGGGAGGTACAAGAAAGGTGAGAGTGAGGGTTGAGGCATCAGCTCGCCTGCATCTGGGGATGCTGGATCTCAACGGCGATCTGGGGCGCAAGTTCGGCAGCCTGGGGGTGGCCATTGCCCACCCCAGAGTGGTGCTAGAGGCATCTCCATCCCCGCATCTGATCGTTGACGGCCTGGAGCAGGAGCGCACCGAGGCTTTTGCACGGCGCTTCCTGAGCCACTACAGGCTGGTCGGCGGGGCGCACATCGCGGTGCAGGAGACGATCCCCAGCCACGTGGGGCTGGGTTGCGGCACGCAGTTGGGGCTGGCTACAGGGGTTGCACTGGCGCGACTGCACGAGGTACAGGCCGGTCTGCCTGAGCTGGCCCGGGCGATGGGACGAGGCCGCCGTTCCGGCATCGGGATTGCAGCCTTTGAGCAAGGCGGTTTCATCGTAGATGCGGGCCAATCCATACATGGGGCGGAAAACGAGACGCGCTCATGTCCACCCATTGTCTTTCGCCATGCCTTTCCTGACGATTGGATGTTCATTGTCGTAGTGCCTCCCGTGCAGCAAGGCCTGAGCGGGGTACATGAGGATAGGGCTTTTCAGGACCTGCCGCCTGCGTCTCAAGAGCAGGTGGGGTGTATCTGCCGCCTGTTGGTCATGGGGTTGCTCCCCGCGTTGATCGAGCGAGACATCGAGGGCTTTGGCGAGGCACTGACACAGATCCAGCGCCTGGTGGGTGAAACTTTTGCCCCGGTGCAGGGTGGCATCTTCGCCCACCCGGTCTCGAGCGAGCTCATCACTTACATGCTGGAGGCTGGCGCTAAAGGGGCGGGCCAGAGCTCGTGGGGGCCTGCCGTGTACGGGCTGGTGGAAGGGCAGCCGGCGGCCGAGACGTTGGAGGCTCGCGTGAGGACCTTCTTCGGCCCTCAGACGGAGGTTCAGGTGTTTCGAACGCGGCCCAACAACCGGGGCCACGTCGTCAGGACCATTAATTGCCATACCAGGAGATGAAGATGTATTCCGTCCACGTCACAAAGGACTACCTTGTCTTCTGCTCTGCCCACTTTATCACCTACGGCGGGCAGTGCGAAACGCTCCACGGACATAACTATCGGGTGGCCATCACCCTGGAGGGCACTCCCGACGCCAATCACTACGTCTTCGACTTTGTGACCCTCAAGCATCTGGGCAAGGCCCTGTGCGATCGTCTCGACCACCGTCTACTGCTCCCGACCGAGAACGAGCACCTGATATTGCAGCCTGATGGCGACGGCATCGTGGTTCGTTTCCAGGCCAAGACCTATCGCTTCCCCACTGCAGACGTCGTCCTGTTGCCGGTGCCCAACGTCACCGCCGAGATGCTGGCCCGGTACCTGGCCCAGCAATTGCGGTGCGATCCTACCCTCACTCAGACACGTAACCTCACGGCAATCGAGGTCGAGGTCGAGGAATCGTTCGGTCAGTCGGCACGCTACCGGGAGGAGTGGGGGGCAGACTAGCCAGGTGAAAGAGGTTGAGGTGCATCATGCAACCATTAGCCTATCCGGTAGATAGTACCACCTTGTGGGAAGCCTGGCGCC
>JBBITV010000131.1:0-6097 GCA_037440585.1 Chloroflexota bacterium | reverse complement strand
GCAAGTTGACCCTGTCGTCGCCCGCTCCTGGCGCCGCTGTGCCGGGATGTCAAACCCGTGGGCGCCTCCCAGGATTACCCTTCTCAGCAACGAATCCCTGGAAAAGACACGGCTCCATCACTTCAACCTCATTGCTATCGCCCGGCCCTTCATGGAGGATATTCACCAATGTGTGGAGGGGTCTGGCTTCGTCGTCTGCCTGTGGGATGCCTCTTGCTGTCTGTTGGAATTGCTGGGGGATGAGCCCATCCTGCGCGAAGCAGCAGAACTGAGGCTTTGCCCAGGCGCCTTCTGGGACGAGCCCCGGGCTGGCACCAACGCCTTCGCCCTCGCCTTGCTGGAAGGTTTGCCCGTGCAAGTCGTGGGGGCCGAGCATTTCTTTGAGACCCAACACATCTTCACCGACGCGGGAGCACCCATTCATGATGTAACCGGGCGCCTGATCGGCGTCCTGGGCATGATCGGAAAAGCACACGCCTACCACCCTCACACGCTGGGCACCGTCATGGCTGCGGCCAAGGCTATCGAGAACCAACTCCAAACCGACCTCTACGTTCAAGAAGCCAATCAGCGTCTGGCCGAGCTGAACGTCGTCGTGGAAACCATTTCTGACGGGCTGCTGTCCTGGGATGTTTCGGGGGTCATCACTCACCTGAACGCGCAGGCAGGTCGGATCCTGGGGATCGAGCCCCGTGCCGCCATGGGCCGCCCGTTGGACGAGGTCCTGCGTTTCCCGCCCAGCTTCATGGAAGCCATCAGCCAGGAGCAGGAACTCGGCGACGAAGAGGTGACCCTGTTGGTCCGGCAAGAGCCGCGCCAGGTTGTCGTCAGTCTCAAGCCTGTGCGGGACGGGGCGGGCCAATCCCTTGGCTCGATCGTGACCTTGAAACGCATCGAGCAGGTGCGGCAGTTGGTTCACCACATGGTGGGCGCCCGGGCCCAACTTACCTTCGACGACATTCTGGGCGAGGACAAGGCGATCCGTCACGCCCGACGCCAGGCCCGTATCGCCGCTAAGGGTTCCGCCCCGATCCTCTTATTGGGGGAGAGCGGTACCGGTAAAGATCGCTTCGCCCGGGCCATTCACAGAGAGAGTAAGCGGGCCGCCGGACCATTCATTGTTGTCAATTGTGCAGCATTGCCTCGGGACCTGGTGATGAGTGAGTTCCTGGGCAATGAAAAGGGGCTCTTTAATGGCGTGATCGAACAGGGCCGGCCGGGTAAGTTCGAGTTAGCATATGGCGGCACGATCTACCTTAACGAGATTGACTGTATGCCCCTAGAAATGCAGGCCAGCCTGTTGCAGATCATGGAGACCGGGATGCTCACCCGGCTGGGTAGTACCCGGCTCATTCCGGTGGATGTACGTGTCATTGCAGCCTCAGATGTCGATCTGGCCCAACGCGTAGACGAGGGTAGCTTCCTGGCGGACCTGTTCTATCACCTGAATGTTTTCACCATCTACTTGCCGCCGCTGCGCGAGCGCGGCGAAGACCTGTATGTGCTGATCACACATCTGGTCAACAAGTTTAATGGGCAGCAGGGACGGCACGTGACCTTCGCACCGGAGGCCCTGGCCGTCCTGGAGGCTTATCCCTGGCCGGGCAACGTCCGGGAGCTGGAAAACGTGGTCGAGCAGGCGATGAGCCTGGCCGAAGGCGACCGGGTTACGCTGCAAGACCTGCCCTCGGTTGTCCGTGAGAGACGGGTGCTGATACCTGGGTCGGCGCGGGCAACCCGGGTGGTGGATTTGCAAGAGGCGGAGCGGGAAGCCATCCTGCGCGCCGGCTGGGCCTGCCGGGGCAATCTGACCAAAATGGCTCAGGCCCTGGGCATCGGACGCACCACGCTGTGGCGCAAAATGAAGAGTTTGAACCTGCCGGTAGAGTACTTTAAGGGCGGATTGGGCAACTCATCTTAGCAAGGGATAAAACCGGGATGGGGATTTCTGCGGCGGCCAGGCCGTCACACAAATCCCCAACGTATAGTTTCAAAGTGAAACATTTTATCCGTGGTGGTGTTTCATCTTGCAACGTTTCGGGATCGCCCGTTGACATTTTTGGCTAAAAATGATAAACTAGGACTGTATGTGTTGTTTGATATTAAGGGTTAGTACTAAAGGTTCGGCCCTGGAAGCGGACGAGTAGCTATGACGGCTACGAGGTGTTAACGAAATCACGCCAACAACTGGGGGCAGGGGAAGACCCCAGGTTGGCGTTTTTGTTTGAATCTGGCCGAGAGGAGGTGATTAGCGAACCAGAACCACCCCTTCAACCGAAACTCACTCGTCACCACATCCACAATCATTTTCCAAAGGAGGGAAGTATCATGGCACCTTTCGTAGCCGAAATTCTAGGGACGATGATCCTGGTCATCCTGGGCGATGGCGTTGTCGCTAACATCCTGCTTAGCGAGTCGAAAGGGCACGGCTTGTCAGGGGGTTGGCCTTCGGGCTCAGGGTGGATCGTCATAACCACAGGGTGGGGTTTGGCCGTCGCCATGGCCGTTTATGCTGTGGGCTGGATCAGCGGGGCCCACATCAACCCGGCCGTGACGATCGGCCTAGCCGTCATCGGTAAGTTCCCCTGGGCAGATGTGCCGGGGTACATCGTCGCTCAGTTGATTGGCGCGTTCCTGGGCGGGGTGATCGTCTGGCTGGCCTATTATTCGCACTTTGGCGCAACAGAGGACAAAGTGCTCAAGCGAGCCGTCTTCTGCACCATCCCGAACATCCGTAACCTCCCCCTCAACACGCTCACCGAGATCATTGGCACCTTCATGCTGGTCTGGGGCGTAGTGTTCATCCTTGACCCGCGCAATAAGTTGGTCGGTGGCCTCGGCCCGTTGCTCATCGGCTTCCTGGTGTGGAGCATCGGCCTGTCCTTGGGTGGGCCAACGGGCTACGCCATCAACCCGGCCCGCGACTTGGGCCCCCGCATCGCCCACTTCGTCCTGCCCATCGCTGGCAAAGGGGACTCCGACTGGGAGTATTCCTGGGTTCCAGTGGTTGGCCCGATCATCGGCGGCGTCTTGGGGGCTCTCATATACGCGCTGCTTTGGCCCCCGGCCTGAGACGCAATTGGTGCGGTAAGCCTCGTGATACCAGTGGAGATATCTTCTCCACTGGTATCACTCTAGAAAAAGGAGTTGCTGACCCATGAAGAAACTGATCAACAAACCGGAAGATGTGGTCAAGGAGGAATTGGAAGTTATCGCGCTGGCCTATCCAGACATGGTCAAGGTGCACTTCGACCCCAACTTCGTCTATCGCGCCGACGCGCCGGTCAAGGGCAAAGTGGCTATCGTCTCCGGGGGTGGCAGCGGCCACGAACCCATGCACGGCGGGTTCGTGGGCGTCGGGATGTTGGACGCTGCCTGCCCGGGTGCCGTTTTCACCTCGCCCACCCCTGACCAGATGCTGGAGGCCACCAAGACCGTAGATGGCGGGGCGGGCGTGCTGCACATCGTCAAGAACTACAGCGGCGACATCATGAACTTCGAGATGGCCGCCGACATGGCTCGCGCCGAGGGCATCCGGGTGCTCAGCATCCTGATTGACGACGACGTGGCCGTGAAAGACAGCCTGTACACCCAGGGCCGGCGCGGGGTGGGCACCACGGTGTTGGCGGAGAAGATCTGCGGCGCCGCTGCAGAGAAAGGCTACGATTTGAAGAGGGTGGCTGACCTCTGTCGCAAGGTCAACATCAACGGCCGCAGCATGGGCATGGCCCTTACTTCCTGCACTGTCCCCCACGTCGGCCGGCCCACCTTCGAGCTGGGCGGGGATGAAATGGAGATCGGCATCGGCATCCACGGCGAGCCCGGCCGGACGCGCATGAAGCTCAAGACGGCCGATGAGATCACCGAGATGCTGGCCCTCTCGGTGATCGAGGACCCGGCCTACCGGCGAACCGTCCGCGAGTGGGATGAAGACAAGGACGCCTGGGTGGACATCGAGCTGGAAGATCCACCGTTCAAGCAAGGCGATCAGGTGCTGGCCTTTGTGAACAGTATGGGCGGCACCCCGGCCATCGAGCTTCCTATCGTCTATCGCAAACTGCATGAAGTCTGTGAGAAAAAGGGTCTCAAGATCGTCCGCAACCTCATCGGGCCCTATATCACCTCGCTGGAGATGCAAGGCTGCTCCATCACCCTGCTCAAGATGGACGACGAGCTGATCGGTCTCTGGGACGCCCCGGTCAAGACGCCTGGCCTGCGCTGGGGCATGTGAGGCGGAAAGAATGGCTGTAACGAAGGATGACATCCTGGAGTGTCTCAAAGCCATCGCCCGGGTGTTGGCCGAGAACAAAGACTATCTCACCCAGTTGGACGCGGCCATCGGCGACGCCGATCACGGCGCCAACATGGATCGGGGGTTTACCGCGGTCATGGCTAAGTTGCCCAGCGTCCAGGACAAAGACATCGGTACCATCCTTAAAACAGTTGGCATGACCCTGGTATCCACGGTGGGTGGTGCCGGTGGGCCGCTGTATGGCACTTTCTTCATGCAGGCCGGCATGGCCGTGGCCAACAAATACGAGTTGTCCAATGGCGACCTGGTAGCCCTGCTGGATGCGGCGACGAAAGGGGTTATCATGCGGGGCAAGACCAACCTGGGCGACAAGACTATGGTCGATGCCCTGCACCCGGCTGTGGAAGCCCTGAAAGAAGCCGTTGCCCAGAACTCAGACACCGTGGAGGCGATGCGACGGGCCACCGCGGCCGCCGAGAAGGGCATGAAGGACACCATCCCGATGAAAGCCCTCAAGGGGCGGGCCAGTTACCTGGGCGAGCGCAGTATTGGTCACCAGGACCCTGGCGCGACGTCAAGCTACCTGATCGTCAAGACGATTACCGATACAATTTCACGTAAGTGATGATCGCATGAGAGACCCGTTTTCTTGGAGAAAACGGGCTTCTGTGATCCTAATCCTACCGAGGAGGCTAGAAGATGGCACAGAAAAAGTACGCAGCCGCAGTAGACCAGGGTACCACCGGGACCCGGTTCATGGTCTTCAGCCACGATGGCAAGGTGGTCTCCTCAGTCTACGAGGAGCACGAGCAGAAGTACCCGCAGCCGGGCTGGGTCGAGCACGACCCGATGGAGATCTGGGACAAGACCCAAAAGGTGACGAAGGCCGCCATGGCCGCCAAGAACATCAAGCCGGAGGAGATCGCCGGCATTGGCGTCACCAACCAGCGCGAGACCACCATCGTCTGGGACAAGCAGACGGGCGAGCCAGTCTACAACGCCATCGTCTGGCAGGACACCCGCACCCGCGACATCTGCCAGAAGATCATTGACGACGGCTTCGAGCCCTACGTCAAGGAGAGCACCGGCCTGGTGAGCGCCACCTACTTCTCCGGCCCCAAGCTCAAGTGGCTCCTGGACAACGTGCCGGGCGTCCGCGCCCGGGCCGAGAAGGGCGAGGTGCTCTTCGGCAACATTGACACCTGGGTCATCTGGTGGCTGACCGGCGGCCCGAAGGGCGGCGCCCACGTCACCGACTACACCAACGGGTCCCGGACCATGATGATGAACCTCAGGACACTGGACTGGGACGACAAGATCCTCAAGTACCTGGGCGTCCCCAGGGCCTGCCTGCCCGCCATCCGGCCGTCCAGCGACAAGAAAATCTGGGGTCTCACGCCCAAGGAGGGGCCAGTCGGCGGAGAGGTGCCGGTGTGCGGCGACCTGGGCGACCAGCAGGGCGCCCTGGTGGGTCAGACTTGCTACGGCGTGGGCGAGGCCAAGAACACCTACGGCACCGGCTGCTTCATGCTGCTCAACACCGGCAGCGAGATTGTCCCATCCAAGAGCGGCCTGCTGACCACCGGGGCCTACGGTGTGGAGGAGGGCAAGTGCATCTACGCCCTCGAAGGCTCCATCGCCATCACCGGTGCGGCCATCCAATGGCTGCGAGATAACTTGCAGATAATCAAGACCGCCGCTGAGACGGAGGAGATCGCCAGATCGGTCGAGGACGCCGGCGGATGCTACTTCGTGCCCGCCTTCTCCGGGCTGTTCGCCCCCTACTGGGACATGTACGCCCGGGGCGTCATCGTCGGTTTGACCCGCTATATCGACCGGCGCCAC
>JBBITV010000130.1:0-9331 GCA_037440585.1 Chloroflexota bacterium | reverse complement strand
AGTGGACATTTTCAAGCCTGACCGTGGGACTGTGACCGTGTTGGGCCAACCGCCTGGAACCGCCAGCGCGCGCGTGGGGTATCTACCGGAGGAACGTGGCCTCTATCGCAACCTCAAGGTGCGGGAAGTCCTGGTATACCTGGCCGAGCTCAAAGGGGTGTCCCACACCGTCGCGGTCGAGCGGACGCAGACCTGGCTCGAACGGGTGGAGCTGGCGAAGTGGGCCAACCACAAGGTCAAAGACCTTAGCCGGGGGATGCAGCAGAAGCTGCAATTCGTCGCCAGCGTCGTGCACGAGCCTGAGCTGGTCATCCTTGACGAGCCGTTCCAGGGCCTGGACCCCGTCAACGTGGAGCTGCTCAAGACGCTGATCCGCGAATTGCGCGAGCGGGGGACCACGGTGCTGCTCAGCTCGCACCAGATGAACCTGGTGGAGGCGCTGTGCGACCGTATTGTGCTCATCCACCGCGGGCGGGTAGTGCTCTACGGGCCACTCCAGGAGATCAAACACCGCTTTGCGTCCAACACCGTGCGCGTACAGACCCCGGCCTCCCTGGCTGACCTGCCCGGCGTCACCCGGATCGAGGCCCACGACCACGCTTATACGTTGACCCTGACCAGGGGCGTCACACCCCAGGCCCTGCTGCGCACCCTGGTCGAGCGCGCGATCCCCGTCGAAGCGTTCGAGGTGGCGAGCGTACCCCTGGAGCACATTTTCATCGCGGTTGTCGAGGGGGAGCGCCATGCATAAGGTCTGGATCGTGGCACGCCAGGAGTACCTGGTCAACCTGCGCCGGCCGGCGTTTATCATCATGACAGTGCTCATCCCCCTCATTGGCCTGGCCGGCCTGCTCATCGCTGCCTTCTTCGGGGGCCAGACGGCCAGCTTCTTCGAGCGCCAGTTCTCACCCGAGTCGCAGCGCATCGGTGTGGTGGACTGGACCGGCCTGTTCAGCCCGCTATTACCCGAGTACGAAGGACGCTATCGCCTCTATCCTACAGAAGAACAGGGCCTGGCAGCCCTGCGCGCCGACGAGGTCACCGCATTGCTCATTATCCTATCTGACTACCTGGCCGAGGGGCGGGTGCGTGTCGTTAGCAAAGGCGGTGGCTTCACGGGCGCTGCCATCGAGGATTCACGGCGCGTGCGGGCTTTTTTCGTGGAGCATCTCCTGAGAGGCCGTGTAACCCCTGACCTGGCCAACCGTGCCGCGTACCCCCTCAACGTGGACCTGGTCACCATGACACGGTCTGGCGAGACGAGTGGCGGTGAAGGGCCCCTGAGCATCGTGGGTACCTTTGTCATCCCCTACGTGCTGGCCATCTTGCTGGTGATCACCATCTTCGTCTCATCTGGCTACCTGCTCCAGAGCGTGGCCGAGGAGAAGGAGACCCGGGTCATCGAGATCGTGCTCTCGTCGATTACGGCCAGGGAGCTGCTGGCCGGCAAGGTAATCGGCCTGGGGGCTCTGGGATTGACCCAAATTCTGATCTGGCTGATGTCTATGTGGGTACTGAGTGGCGGCGCGCTGGTGCTGCTGGCTCTGGCTATTCCCCTGCTGGCGCGCCCCGAGGTCTTGCTCCTCTCGATCCTCTATTATCTGCTGGGGTACACCGTTTACGCCGTGCTGATGGCGGCGGCTGGCTCGCTGGGTACGACCATGCGCGAATCGCAGCAATTGGCGGGTATCTTCTCCTTCCTGGCCTCCATCCCGTTCATGGTCAGTGGCTTCCTCTTTGCCAACCCCAACGCCATGCTGGCACGGGTGCTTAGCTGGTTCCCCCTCACTGCCCCAACGATGATGATGCTGCGCCTGCCACTGGCCCAGGTGCCGGCTGAAGACATAGCCATCAGCCTCGTGGCGCTGGCAGTGAGCATTCCGGCCATCCTCTGGGCTGGCGCAAAAGTCTTCCGCATGGGCCTGCTGATCTACGGCAAGCGGCCGGACGTAGGCCAGGTGTGGCGCGCTCTGCGCGAGGCTTGATCTGCCCCTCGCATCCACCCACCCCTTTGCTTTCATGCAGCATTTGGACAAATTGGCCGAAATGAGGTAGAATCTTCACTAATAGCTGTGAACGCTTGCTCATCCCGCACGACCAGGAGGAACACGTGCCTGACGATAGCCTGGAACAGGTTGCCGCCGAAGTTCGTGTCTGTCAGAAATGTATTCTGGCCAAGTCACGAACCAGGGCGGTCCCCGGTGAGGGGCCGTCGAATGCCAGTATCATGTTCATAGGCGAAGGGCCTGGCTTCCACGAAGACCGGCAGGGTCGTCCCTTCGTTGGCCCGGCTGGCAAATTCCTTGAAGAACTGCTGGCGTCCGTCGGGCTGAAGCGGGAGGACGTGTTCATCGCCAACGTCATCAAGTGCCGGCCACCCGGCAATCGCGACCCACAGCCGGAGGAGATCGCCGCCTGTGCGCCTTACCTGGAACGCCAGATTGCCTTGATCAACCCGAAGGTTATCGTCACATTGGGACGCTACTCGATGGAAAAGTTTTTCCCGGGTCAGACAATCTCGCGCATACATGGGCTGCCGCGCAAGATCGGCGGGCGCGTCGTGGTGCCAATGTATCACCCGGCCGCCGCGTTACACCAGCCCAAGTACAAGGCCGACATTGAGGAGGATTTCCGGAAGCTGCCCAAGATCCTGAAAGAAGCCGAACAGGTACAAGATTCCGAGCCGCCGCCGAGCGCGCAGCAACTCAGTCTTTTCTGAAGATTGTGCCATCTTGTTGGGGATTTTACCACCGGTTTGAGGTGCCTGATACCCCTGAACCATGGACCTCGACATCCTCTACGACGAGCTGGAACGCGACCTCCCTATCCACCACACCCCCGCGCTGAAATCCTTCGTCAAGGTGCGGGGCCGCCCGACAGGGCCTATCCACGATTGGTTCGACTTCAAAGAGGCATTTGCTCCGGAGTTGGTGTATTGGGCGCTGGGCAAGATGCAGGGGTGCAGAGGAGCAGGGGAGCAGGGGAGCAACGGTGGCAGTCTCACCCCTGCCCCCCTGCTCCCCAGCTCCCCTGCACCCTTGCTGGTCGTAGACCCGTTCGCCGGTTCCGGCACAACGGTGCTGGCGTGCCAGATGCGGGGGATCGACGCTATCGGTGTCGAGTATAACCCGTTCTTCTGCTTCATGAGCCAGGCTAAATTGGACTGGCCGCGCTATGACGTCGAGCAACTCGCAGCAGCCGTGGACCGGGTGCTGCATGTCCGTGGTGTGGCGACCCTGCGGCCACCGGCACTCTCCAGCTTCGGGCGGCTCTTCTCGACGGGCGCCCTGGCCGACCTGCTCCTGATCAAGCAGCACATTCTGGCGCTGGACGATCCCCTGGCACGCCGGTTTCTGCTCCTGGGCCTGGCGGCCGTGCTGGAGCCGGCGAGTGCGGCGCGGAAGGACGGCAAGGGGCTGCGGATAGCAAGGAACGGCCGGCCGATCCGCGAGGTGCGCGAGGCGCTGGCCGGACGCTGGGGACGTATGCTTGGGCAACTGCGCAACCTGCAAGTGGGGCGGCAAACGGCGCAGAGAGCACAGGCGCGCATCATCCGGGGCGATGCGCGCCAATTGCCGCTCTCAGACGCCAGCGCCGACCTGATCGTGTGTTCGCCGCCGTATCTGAACTCTTTCGACTATACCGAGGTCTATAAACTGGAGATCTGGCTGCTAGACTTCGTCGACTCGGTCGATGAGTGGCGGAGGCTACAGGCCCGGACCTTGCGCTCACACGTGAGCGTGCCGGTGCCAGATGCGGATTATCGCCTGAGGTTCGAGCCGCTCGAACGTCTGCTGAATATTGTCACCAGCCGGGACCTCTGGAATCCCCGGTTGCCAGCCATGTTCCGGGGCTACTTCGACGACATGTATGTTGCCCTCTGCGAGCAGGCCCGCGTCCTCAAGCGCGGCGCCACCAGCGTCCTCGTGGTTGGCAACTCGTCGTATGCCCAGGTGCCGATCCCAACGGACGTGCTCCTGGCCCGCATCGCGGAATTGGCCGGTTTCAGCATTGAAGAAATTCACGTGGCACGCCGTGTGCTCACGAGTTCACAACAACTCGCCCGCTTCGAGGGGGCGAGACCACGCTATTTACGCGAGAGCGTTATTGTCTTGCAAAGAAGGTGATTACTATGTCTACAAAGAAGCTGCGGATCATCCCCCTGGGTGGCATGGGTGAAGTTGGCCGCAACATGACCGTACTAGAGTATGACCAGAATATCCTCGTCGTGGATTGCGGCCTGATGTTTCCTGAGAACGATATGTTAGGGGTGGACATCGTCATCCCGAATACGGCCTACCTGGTTGAGCACAAGGACTGGCTGCGCGGATTCGTCATTACCCACGGCCACGAAGACCACATCGGTGCGTTGCCCTACGTCCTGCCCCAGGTCAGTGCACCGATCTATGCGACGCGCCTGACGCGCGGCCTGATCGAGGTCAAGCTCAAGGACCACAAACTGCTAGAGAAGGTCGAGCTGCACACCGTACAACCCGGCGAGAAAGTTGCCCTCGGCCCCTTCAACGTCGAGTTCTTCCGGGTCAGCCACAGTATCCCGGACGCGGTCGGTATTGCCGTCGACACGCCGGTAGGCCTGGTGGTTCACACTGGGGAGTACAAGTTCGACTACACGCCGGTCCACGGCAGCCCGACCGACGTCCAGCGCCTGGCGTCTTATGGCGCGCGGGGCGTGCTGGCCCTCCTCTCCGACAGCACCAACGCTGAGCGGCCGGGCAGCACCCCGTCGGAGCGCGTCGTCAGCGAGTCTTTTGATTTTGTTTTCAGCCAGGCTAAAGGCCGCGTCATCGTATCGACCTTCGCCTCCAACATCTCCCGCATTCAACAGGTGATCGACTCGGCGGTCAAGCAGGGGCGGCGCGTCGGCGTCGTCGGGCGGAGCATGGTCGATAACGTACGGATGGCTGCGGATCTGGGATATTTGAACATACCGCCGGGCGTACTGCTACCGGTCAATGAGCTGGAAAAGCTGCTGCTTCACCAAGTCACCATCGTGTGCACCGGCACCCAGGGCGAGCCGACATCGGCCCTGGTGCGCATGGCGAATCAGGAGCACCGCCAGGTCAACATCATGGCTGGCGACACGGTCGTGCTCTCGGCGACGCCGATCCCGGGCAACGAGGAGCTGGTCGCCCGGACGCTGAATAATCTCTTCCGGCTCGGCGCGAAGGTATTCTACCACCGGCTACTTCCGGTCCACGTGTCCGGCCACGCCAGCCAGGAAGAGCAAAAGCTGATGATCACCTTGACCAGGCCTAAGTTCTTCGTGCCGATTCAGGGTGAATACCGCCACCTGGTGCTGCACAGCGAGCTGGCGCAGCAGCTTGGCATCCCGGCGGAGAACGTTTTCGTGATCGAAAACGGCCAGGTGCTGGAGCTCGACGAGAATTCTGGGACGATTATCAGAGATGGCGTCCCCGGCGGTTACGTGTTTGTCGACGGGTTGGGCGTGGGCGACGTGGGTGCGGTGGTGCTGCGCGACCGCCATCACCTGTCGCAGGACGGCTTCCTGATCGCCATCGTTGCGCTGAACCGTGAGACTGGCGAGCTGGCCGTGGACCCGGAGCTTATTTCGCGCGGATTTGTCTACGTCCGCGACGCCGAGGAGCTCCTGGCGCAGGCCAGGCAACAAGTGGTCAAGGCGCTGGAAAAGCAGGCTTCCGCTGCTCACTCGTTCGGCTTTGAAGAGCGCATCAAAGAAGTCTTGACCGAGTTTTTGTATCAACAAACTAAGCGCCGGCCGATGATCTTGCCGGTGGTGATGCAGGTATAAAACAATCCATGTATCTCTCTCGCGCCCTCGGTATCCGTCACAAGGATGTCGTTGCCTTCGTTGGCGCTGGCGGCAAGACGACGACGATGTATCGGCTGGGCGCCGAGCTGGTCGCCGCTGGCCAGCGCGTGATCCTGACGACGACGACGCGGCTCTATCCACCGTCCCCCAACCAGTGTGACAACCTGATCATCGAGCCCGATCCGGGCGAGTTGTTGCGCCGTATCGTCAGGAGCCTGGCAGAGCATTGCAGGGTGGTTGTAGCCGCACAATATCTGGCGGACGAGGGCAAGTTGCGGGGCATTGGTCTGGATCAGGTGTCAGACCTGGCCAGCCTGGAGCCGGTCGATGCCGTCCTGGTCGAGGCGGACGGGGCACGCGGGCGGCCAGTCAAGGTTCCAGCAGCACACGAGCCGGTGGTACCGTCTTCAGCTACGCTGGTGGTTCCGGTTGTGGGTATGGAAGCGATTGGACAGCCTCTGGCCGTCGCCGCCCACCGGCCGGAAATCATATCAGCTTTAACGGGTGCCGGATCGGGGGAAATAATCACGCCGGAGCTTGTGGCGCGGTTGTTGGCCCATCCACAGGGCGGGTTTAAGAACGTGCCGCCTGCGGCGCGGGTAGTGGTGTTGTTGAACCAGGTTGAGGGTGACGCGAGGCTGCAGGCGGCGCGGCAAATCGCCGAGTTGCTCCTGCATGAAGATGGAGTCGAGGCTTCATCTGGTGGACCCCTGGCTACAGCCTCGACGCCCATCATTGAGAGCGTGATCCTGGCATCGGTGGCGTCCGAAGACGTGGTGCGCGAAGTCCATCGGCGCGTGGCGGCAGTGGTGCTGGCGGCGGGCGGCTCGCGCCGTTTCGGGCAACCCAAGCAGTTGCTGGACTGGGGCGGGCAGCCCATGATCGCGCATGTGGTGGATAGAGTCCTGGAGTCCAGGGGTCCAGAGGCCGGAGTCGACGAGGTGGTGGTGGTCGTCGGGTACGCGGCGGACGCGGTCCGAGAGGCAGTGCGAGACCGGCCGGTGAAGATCGTCGTAAACCCGGATTGGGAGCAGGGCCAGAGCACCTCTGTGCAAGCCGGACTCAAGGCGTTGGGGCCAGAGATGGGCGCAGCCCTCTTTGTCCTGGCCGATCAACCCGGGCTAACCCCGCCCATCGTCAACCGGATCTTACAGCGCTATCGTGAAACCCTGGCCCCGATTGTCCTGCCCACCTACAAGAGCCAGCGCGGTAACCCGGTCCTATTCGACCGGAGCCTGTTTGACGAGTTAATGGCGATTGAAGGGGATCAGGGTGGGCGCAGCCTGATCGCGCAGCACCCGGTGGAACAGGTGGACGTAGACGACGCAGCGGTTTTGCAGGACATTGATACGGTGGCGGACTACGAAGCAATGACCAAATCCCACTGACCAAATCCCAAATTGGGCAGTGGGATTTGGGATTTGGTCATTGAAAAGAGACCATGTGGCAAGACTACCATTTACCGGAAACGGTCGCCGAGGCGCTCGACTTGCTGGCAGCCTATAACGGCCAGGCCCGTGTCGTCGCCGGGGGGACTGACCTGATCCTGGAATTGCAGCAAGGACGCCGCCCGCCTGTGCACGCCCTGGTGGATGTGACGCGCATCGATGGCCTGAATCGAATTCAGTTGGAGGATGGCTGGATCACCATCGGCGCCGCCGTCACGCACGCGCAGATTATCAGTTCACCACTGATCCAGGAGCACGGTGCGGCGCTGGTCCAGGCATGTTCCGGGATCGGCGGGCTGCAGGTGCGGAATGTGGCGACGCTGGCCGGGAACGTGGCTCACGCCCTGCCGGCAGCGGATGGAATCGTGGCCCTGCTGGCGCTCGGCGGTGAAGCCGAGATTGCTCAACTCCAACCAGAGAACCCCCTTTTCTCAGAGAAAACGGGTTTCTTCAACGATTCCCAATCCAAAATCCAAAATCCAAAATCTAGAATCCGTCAGCGTTGGGTGCCCCTTGAAGCAATGTTCCTCGGCCCTGGCCGGTCTGTTGTGGATTCAACACGCGAGTTGATCACCGAGCTGCGCTTTCGGCCTACAGGCGAACGCGAGGCCTCGGCCTTTGGGCGAATCATGCGGCCGCAGGGCGTCGCGTTGCCCATTCTGGCGCTGGCAGCGATGGTGCGGTGGGATGAGTCTGGCAAGCAGGTTGAGTTCTGCCGGGTGGCGATGGGCCCGGTAGCACAGGTGCCGTTTCGGGCACGTGCGACAGAAGTCGCGTTGGCCGGGCACGAAATCAACGAGGAGACGCTGGCACGGGCGGTAGAGGCGGCGTTAGGGGAGGCAAATCCACGGACAAGCGCGCATCGAGCGACACAAGAGTATCGGAGAGAGATGATCGGGGTGTTGTTGAGGAGAGTGGTTCTAGGTTTAGATAGCCTTGGAGAAAACAATGGCCCTTTTAGAGATGGTCGTTAACGGCAACGGTATTTCTCTAGACGTCGATCCCACCAAATTCCTCGCCGAAGTCCTGCGCTACGACCTGGGCCTGACCGGCACAAAGATCGCTTGTAACGAAGCCGAGTGTGGTGCTTGCACCGTCCTGGTCGACGGCGAGCCGGTCGACTCGTGCGTCTATCCGGCGCTGAAGGCCCACGGCCGGCGCATAACAACTATTGAGGGTCTGGCTACCGGTACTCAATTGCACCCGCTACAGACGGCCTTCGTCGCCCACGGCGCCGTGCAGTGCGGCTTTTGCATCCCCGGCGTCCTGATGACCGCCAAGGCTTTGCTGGACCGCAATCCAAACCCAACCGACGACGACATCAAGCACGCTCTCAAAGACACCTACTGCCGCTGCGGTTGCTACCCGCGCATCATCGACGCCATCCATGATGCTGCTGATGACGCGCGTTCGCGCGGCAGAAACCTCGGGTCGACCAATCGACTTGGGCCGCACGAACGCGCGTCAGACAGGTACGTTACCGGCCCCAAGCTGCCGGCTACCAAAGCACCCCTGAGGGTCATCGGCCAGGTGGTGGCGCGGCCGGATGCCGTCGCCAAGGTGACTGGCACTGCAAAGTACACCGATGATTACGTTTTTCCCGGAATGTTATTCAGCGCGACCTTGCGCAGCGCCTATCCCCACGCCCGGGTTCTAAGCATTGACACCAGTCGTGCGAAAAGTCTGCCCGGCGTACATGCCGTCTTGACCCACGAAGACGTACCCGGCTCCAAGAACCACGGCCTCATTTTCAATGATTGGCCAGTCCTGTGCTACGACACAGTGCGCTACGTCGGTGATGCCATCGCCATCGTCGCCGCCGAAACACAGCTAATCGCCAATCAGGCACGTGACCTGATCGAGGTGGAGTATGAGCAGTTACCGGTGATTGCCGGACCGGAAGCCGCGCGCGCCCCGGATGCGCCGGCCGTCCACGCTGATCTCCCTGACAACGTCCTCAAGCACATCCATGTCCAGAAAGGCAACATCGCCCAAGGGTTTGCCGAGGCCGACGTGATCGTCGAACGTGAATACCGCACGCCGATGACCGAGCACGCTTTCATGGAACCGG
>JBBITV010000129.1:3217-9340 GCA_037440585.1 Chloroflexota bacterium | reverse complement strand
TTCGGCCCGACGATGGCGGTTATGCCGCCGTTGAAGACGAATTCGGTCTTACTGGCAAAGCTCTTGTAGCCAAGAAGTTCCAGATGTTTGAGACGCATCATCAATGACCAATGACCAATGACCAAATCCCAAAATTACCCATTTGCCCTACTAAATATGGTGGCCAGAGTTCCTTAACCCACAACTGCTAGTATATCTGCTTTTGATCCGCCTGTCAACCGATTTTGGCGAGTACCCCTACTTTCGCGTCGGATTTTAAGACTTTTCTATGTGTTGGCTCAGCCTCAGTGCGCTTTTAAGCGCTGAAGCGCCCACTACAAACTGGTCTGGGCGTTGGCCATTTCCAGGAATCTTGTCCTCAACTCCGCCGTCCGTGGTCCTGGCCGTCCGTTACCCACGACCTGGTCGTCAATGCGCACCACGGGTTGAATCTCGCTGGTCGTTGACGTGAGGAACGCCTCGTTCACCTCCGGTAATTCACTACGCGAAATTGCGCGCTCCTGGATTTCAAAACGGCCTTGGGCCAGTTCCAGCACGACCCTGCGGGTGATTCCGAACAGGATGCCCTCTTTGGGGGTGATCAGCGTGTCACCGTGGAAAACAAAGAGATTGCTGCGTGTGCCTTCCAGGAGGTGATCCTGGTCGTCGACGTAAAGGGCCTCACTGGCACCCTGTGCGACGGCGCGCTTGACGGCGACGATAGCGGGGATGTAGTTCAGGGTCTTGACCGTCGGCATGAACCGGCGAACCGGGACGGTGATGACGGCGACGCCCTGCTCGAATACCTGGGGCAGGGTTGGGCGGAGCGGCGTCACCAGGATGGCCAGGGCTGGCTCATTGGTCGGGAGAAAACCGTTGTCGCTGGGGCCGCCGGTAATGACAACGCGAACCACCGACTCCGGATAGCCGTTACGGGCCAGTAGCTCATGAACGACATCCTCCAGATACTCCAGCGACCACAGGAACGGAATGTCGATGGCCTGGGCCGAGTTTTGCAGCCGGACCAGATGTTCTCGCATCTTAAATGGGCGCCCGTTGTAAGTGCGAAACAGGTCGAAGACACCATAGCCGCGAATGACACCCAGATCAGAGACGGGGAGGACAGCCTGGTCTTCAGAGACGAAGTGGCCGTTGAGGAAGTGGATCGGCTGCATCATGGCTTGCTCCTTTTGCTTAAACCTTCATCAGTAGTGTGAAAATGACCAATGACCAATGACCAAATCCCAAGAGAGTGCGGTGTTCGTCCTTCATCACACGTCGTTGGTTGGTCCCTCTTCGTCGTTGGTCATTGGGATTTGGTCATTGGTCATTGATTTTGTGTCCTCGCTCAGACTGGCGCGCGCGGCCTCCTCGGCATGGACGCGGGCCAGTGCCGCGCGCGCGGCAGCCTGCTCCGCGCTCTGTTTGCTCCGGCCTTCGCCTACACCGTATACCTCATTGCCAATCCAGACCTGGACGGTGAACTCCTTGGCATGGTCCGGACCGCGCTGAGCAACCGTGCGGTAGACCGGCGTAAGCTGCCACAGGCCCTGACTCCATTCCTGCAGATAACTCTTGGCGTCTTTGTCTGATCGCTCCTGGACGATCCGGTCGACAGCCGGCGCCACCTGGTCGAGCACAAAGCGCCGTGCCGCATCCAAACCCTGGTCCAAAAAAATGGCGCCAACCAGAGCTTCAAAGGTAGCACACAAGAGAGGCGGCCGGTCACGCCCGCCACTGGACGACTCCCCACGACCCAGGCGGATGTATTCGCCCAGCTTCAGATCGCGGGCGAAGTCGGCCAGGGCGCGCTCCTGTACCAGCGCCGCGCGCAGACTGGTCAGCGCGCCTTCCCGGAAGTCGGGAAAACGACTAAAGAGGTACTCGGCCACGATGAAGTCGAGCAACGCATCACCCAGGAACTCCAGCCGTTCGTTGTCAGATAGGGGGAGGTCCGGGTTCTCATTCAGGTAGGACCGGTGCGTCAGCGCGTGCTCCAGCAGCGACTCATCGGCGAAGTCGACGCCAAGCGTCTGTTTCAGGTCTGAAAGCTCGCTCAACTCTCTTCGTATTTCTTGAAGACTAGTGCTGCGTTATGTCCTCCAAAACCGAAGGAATTGGACAGCACAACCTTGACGTCGGCACGGCGCGGGGTGTTCGGGACGTAGTCAAGATCGCATTCAGGGTCGGGGAATTCGTAGTTGATGGTTGGATGGATCATACCAGTGACCAGGGTTTGGATACTGGCAACCGCCTCAACTGCACCGGCCGCCCCAATGAGATGCCCGATCATCGACTTGGTCGAGCTGACCGGAACGTCGTAGGCGCGCTCGCCGAAAACCGTTTTGATCGCCAGGGTTTCAGTCTTGTCGTTCAAGGGCGTACTGGTGCCGTGGGCGTTGATATAGTCCACGTCCTCCGGCCGGAGCCCGGCCTTTTTGAGGGCGAGCACCATCGCCCTGGCCATCCCTGAGCCGTCTTCCCGTGGCGCAGTCACGTGAAAGGCATCCGCCGTTGCAGCATAGCCGACGATCTCGGCCAGAGGCCGGGCGCCACGCGCCAGGGCATAGTCCAGCCGCTCCAGGATCAGGGCGCCCGCGCCCGCCCCGAACACGAAGCCATCCCGTTGGGCATCGAAGGGGCGGCTAGCGCGCTGGGGGTCATCGTTGCGCGTGGACAGGGCGCCGGTGCGGTGGAAGCCGGCCAGCCCGAGCCGGTTCAGTGCAGCCTCGCTACTTCCCGCAATCATGACCGTCGCGTCGCCACGCCGGATGATTTCGAAAGCTTCGCCAATGCTATGATTCCCCGCCGCACAGGCCGACACAATGCCAAAGTTCGGGCCGCGCAATCCGAGCATGATCGACAGGTTGCCGGCAATCATGTCGGCGCCCATCATCGTGGCGAGCAGCGGATTGACCCGCATAGGCCCACGTTCAAGGAGTGTAGAAGCCGCTTCCCACAGGGAGTCGAGACCACCGACGCCTGAACCAAACAACACGCCGACCTCATCCGGGTCCACGCCATCTAGGGAAAGTCGCGCCTGGCCTAACGCCTCGCGTGTGGCCGCAATCGCGTACTGGGTACAGGGATCAACACGTCTTGCGTCTTTGCGGTCCATGTACCGGGTCGGGTCGAAATCCTTCAGCTCACACCCGATCTGGACGGCGTACGGTGATGCGTCAAAGCCCTTTATTCGATCCGCTCCGGATCGTCCTGCTAAGCAGCTCTCCCAGAAGCTGGCGACATCCAGGCCGATGGGTGTGATGGCCCCCATGCCAGTGACAACTACGCGGACGTTTTGGTTTTGCATTCAGCCTCTCCTTGACAGTTTCGGGTTTCGAGTTTCGGGTTTCGGGTTCCGTTGCAGCTCGAAACTCGAAACCCAAAACTCGAAACTTACACAACTTCAATACCTGTACCCTCTACAACCTCGCCGATAGTCCAGAACGGCTGGTTGCGGACACGTAGTTCGGTTTCCAGCTCCGCCAGGCGGTCCCGACCGGCGGCGATCAGCATGCCGCCCGACGTCTGGGGATCGAACAGAATGTCCTGGAGGGCCGGATCCAGGTCCCGCCGGAACCGGACTTTGTCCTGAAGGTAACGCCGGTTGCGTCCCAGGCCGCCGGCCCGATGCCCTTGAGCGGCATAGACCCGCGCCGACGCCAGGATGGGGATTTGCTCTGCCACCAGGCGCAGGGCAACCCCGCTGTTGTCCGCCATTTCGTAGCCATGGCCGAGCAAGGCATAGCCGGTGATGTCTGTGGCGGCATGGACGCCGGCCGCCTGCATGTCCTTGGCAATTGCCCGATTCAGACGCATCATCCAGTCGATGGCTTCCTGGAGGTGTACATGCTCCGCCGCGCCAGCCCGGCCGGCCGTGGTCAGGATGCCCACACCGAGGGGCTTGGTCAGGATCAAAACATCGCCTGGGTGGGCAGCCGACTTGGTGATGACGCGATTTGGATGCACGAGACCGGTCACGGCCAGGCCATACTTCGGCTCGTCATCGGAGATCGTGTGCCCGCCAACGATGACGCCGCCCGCTTCAGCCACCTTCTCCGCCCCACCACGGAAGACCTCGGAGAGCAGGGCCGGCGACAAGCCATCCGGCCAGGCGGCGATATTCAGCGCCAGGATGACCTCGCCGCCCATAGCATAGACGTCGCTCATGGAATTGGCGGCCGCGATGGCACCGTAGGTGTACGCGGCGTCAACAATGGGCGGGAAAAAGTCCGTGGTCTGGATAATCGCCTGATGGTCGTTCAAGCGATAGACCGCAGCATCGTCGCTGGGGCTCAGCCCGACCAACAAATCGGGGTGGGCGCCGTTGAAAACGTCGCGTAAGGGGCGCAGCACCTGCGCCAGGGCCTCGGGGCCCATTTTTGACGCTCAACCAGCGCAGGAAGCGAGTTGGGTTAGTCGAATTTCTTCTCGTGTGTACATATCACGTATCACGCATCACAATGTCGCCGCTCTTGCCACCGCGCTTCTCTACCAGCCGGATATCCTGGATGCGCATCCCCCGATCGACGGCTTTCGCCATATCATAGATGGTCAGGGCAGCCACGGATACGGCAGTCAGTGCTTCCATTTCGACGCCGGTCTTGCCGGTCGTCTTGACGGTGCCAGTAATTTCGATGCAGTGACGGGTCTCGTCTGGGACAAAATCTACGGCCACGTGGGTCAGGAGCAAAGGGTGGCACATCGGGATCAATTCGTGGGTGCGCTTGGCCGCCATGATCCCGGCTACCCGGGCGACGGCCAAAACGTCGCCTTTGGGCAGGCCGTTTTGCTGGATCAAGGCCAGCGTCTCAGGCCGCATGACGACCGCGCCACGTGCCACGGCGATCCGCTCGGTCTCGGACTTTGCGCTCACATCGACCATGCGGGCGCGGCCGCCTGCATCGAGATGGCTCAGCCCCATGGTCAACTGAACCTCACCCGCACCAATCCCTTGACATCCTCCCACGCGGTCTTGGCAATCTTGACCCGCGTGTCCAGGTCCTCGATCCACTCTACAGGCACCTCGTAGATCTTGTACCCGTGTTGCTCGGCGCGGAGGAGCAACTCGGAGTCAAAAAACCAGGCCTGATCTTTGACCAGGGGCACCAGCTCGCGCACAGCCTGTCGCGAAAGGGCCTTGAAGCCGCACTGGGCATCTGAGAACCGCCGGGACGGGAACATGATTTTGATCAAGAAATTGTAGGCACGGGAAATGATCTCGCGCTTCCACTGCCGGGTGACCATGGCTCCTTTTTTCAAGCGCGAGCCAATGGCAACGTGGTAGCCATCTTTGGCCAGGGCATCGATCATCGGTGGGAAAGCCTTAAGATTCGTCGATAAATCAACGTCCATGTAGCTGACGATGTCCGCATCGCTGGAGGTCCAGGCCGCGCGCAGGGCGCGACCACGGCCTTTCTGATCCAGGTGAATGTAGGTCACTTCGGGATAGCGCCGGGCAAGCTCTTTGGCCAGCTCCAGCGTGCGGTCTGTAGAAGCGTTGTCAGCGATCATAATCCGCCAACGATAGAGGCAGTTTTCCTTCAGGAACGCGTGAAGCGTGGCAATACTGCGTGGCAGATCGCGCTCCTCGTTATAGACCGGGATGACCACGTCGACTGTAGAAACTTTGTCGCTCATTAAGTGCTCCTCGTAGAGTGCCTAAGGGAATTATAGCACAGGAGCGCATGATGCTCAAGCTTTTGCGGGGGCTTGTGATTTTCCTCTCCGTAATCCCTTCCAGGCCACACCTACCCATTCGAGTAGCTACCTCCGCCCAGAGCGGGCGGACTTTTCTACCCATCCTGTTTATGAAACCTGCTCGCCTGGCTATTGTATACACAGGAGTTTTCTGCTATGATCTATTCCAGATTCTGAAAATTCTGGGGAGGATTGGTCATGGACGAGTGGGATCACGGTAACGGCGACTGATTGTCACATAGCAAAGAGGCAAATGAGCATGGGGGTTTTGAAGAGTGCAGTGCGCCCTTCAAAACCCCAGAATTTTTCTTAGCAAATCCTCGGCAGCATCTCCCCCGTTATTTTGTCCACGACACGTGTCCCGCCAATACGCGTCTTCATTACCACCATACCACCATACCACCATACCACCATACCACCATACCACCATACCACCATACCACC
>JBBITV010000129.1:0-3117 GCA_037440585.1 Chloroflexota bacterium | reverse complement strand
ATACGTGGGTGTTCCACCACCACCTCGCCAATGACAGTTGCCTCACGCCCGTAGGGGTGCCCACGCATCCGCTCCCCGATGGCATCGGCCTCGTCCGGCACCACGCCGATGCCCGACGTGTTGATGAAAAGCTGATCGCCGCTGCCCTTGTTGACGACTTTCGTGTCGCCGGTGACCAGGGTGACGCCGGCTTCCTGGCAGGCGTCCCGCATCGAGGTCGCGATGCGCGCCAGGTCGGCCAGGGCCAGGCCCTCTTCCAGGATGAACCCGGCGCTGAGGTACAACGGGCGAGCGCCGCTCATCGCCAGGTCGTTGATGGTGCCGTTGATCGCCAGCCGGCCGATGTCGCCGCCGGGGAAAAAGATGGGGCTGATGACGTAGGAGTCGGTGGTGAAGGCCAGGCGGAGCGCACTGAACTCCAATACCGCCTGGTCGTCCAGTTTGGCCAGGTATGGATTGTGGAAAAGCGGCAGGAAAAGTTGCTCGATAAGTTCCGAGGTCATCTTGCCGCCGCTGCCGTGGCCCATGACGATGCGGTCGTTGTGGCTAAAGGGCAGCGGGCAGGTGAAGGTGTCCAGGTTAAGTTCGGGCATTGTGCTTACGCTTTTAGCCTTCCGTGGCATCCGTGGGAATCCGTGTCGTGCTGATAACGCATCCAGCGGTGAGTAGACGATGCGGACGTCGCCGCCTTCAGACCTGACCCGGAACAGGTCCTTGTGAGAACCCGGGACGCGCAGCATGTCTCCGTAAGAAACAAAAATCACGTCCGGCCGGGACGCGATCGCGATGGCCTGGTCGATCAGTTCCAGCGGGGTGACGCACACCGGGCAGCCCGGCCCGTGGACCAGCTCGATCTCCGGAGGGAGCATCTGGTCCAGGCCGTTCTTGATGATGGCATGCGTCTGGCCACCGCAGATTTCCATAATCACCCAGGGTCGGGTCACAAGGGCATGAATCTTGTCCAGAACACTTCTCACCAATGCTACGTCCCGATACTCGTCGAGATATTTCATTCCTTAATTGCCCTTAATTGCGCGCGTCTCACGTTTGACTAACCTCTCTATCCGGGGTATAATCTTTCCGTTGCCCACTTGCTGCGGCAATATTTTTTCGTAAACTGGTTGGAGGAGGCACTTCTTAGTGTTCGTACCCTTACGACAACGCACCACCGCCTCGCTCATCGGCATCCTCGTCATAGCCGCCGTGGCGATCTACGTCGATCTTCCCATCCAGCACCCGTCCTGGCTGCAGAGTCTGCTGTTCTGGCAACCGGCTGAGGCGCGCCAGATCAAGGTCCACGAAGGGCTCGATCTGCAGGGCGGGCTGCGGGTGTTGCTGCAGGCAAAAATGCCGGAGGGGAAGCTGCCTGACCGGGAATCGATGGCTACCGCGCGGCAGATCATCGAGAATCGGGTCAACGGCCTGGGTGTATCGGAACCCCTGATTCAGCAGCAGGGTGATGATAAGGTCGTGGTCGAGTTGCCCGGGCTGAGCGATCCCGAACAGGCGATCAGCACCTTTGGCCAGACAGGTCTACTGGAGTTCGTCGACGCGGGTAACTTCCCGCCCAACGTTGGGGAAAAGGTCGAGACCACCTATCCCGTGTTGTACGAGGAGTTCATCCTGACCCCGACTCCGACGCCCACACAGACTCCAGTGGCGACCGCGACGCCCAGCGTGACTCCCACCGTCTCCGCCACCAGCACAGTGACGGCCACGGCCCCAGTGACCCAGACCGCGCCAGGGCCCATTCCGCCCAAACGGGTCTTCACTACGGTCGTCACGGGCAAGGACCTGCGCTCGGCTGTCGTTAGCTTTGACTCGACGACGGGCGAGCCGGAAGTGTCTTTCCAGCTCACGAGCGAGGGTGGAAAACGTTTCGGCGACTACACCAAGACCCACATTAACCAGTTTCTGGCGATTGCACTGGACAAGGAAATCATCTCCTCGCCCCGCGTCCAGGCGGAAATCCGCGACCAGGGGCGCATCACGGGCAAGTTCACCTTGAAGGAAGCCCAGAGCCTGGTCATTCAACTCAAGTACGGCGCGCTGCCGGTACCGCTAGAGGTGGTGGAAACCCGCAGCGTCGGGCCGACCCTGGGCCAGGACTCCGTCCAGCGCAGCATCCGCGCCGGCCTGATCGGCATTCTGGCCGTAGCGCTGTTCATGATCCTGTACTACCGGCTACCCGGCATCCTGGCGGTGCTCGCCCTGGGCATCTACGCCGCCGTGGTACTGGCGCTGTTCCAGCTCATCCCGGTTGTGTTGACCCTGGCCGGTATCGCCGGATTCGTGCTCTCTATCGGCATGGCCGTGGACGCCAACATCTTGATTTTTGAACGTATGAAAGAGGAACTGCGGGCAGGCAAGCGGCTGCGAATGGCGATGGAGGCCGGCTTCAACCGCGCCTGGCCATCCATCCGCGACTCCAATGCGTCGACGCTCATTACCTGCCTGATCCTGTTCTGGTTTGGCTCACAGTTCGGCGCCAGCATCGTCAAGGGGTTTGCCCTGACACTGGCTATCGGCGTGCTCGTCAGCCTGTTCACGGCCATCACGGTCACCCGTACCTTCCTCGCCGTCACCCGGACCGCGCTCTTCGGTGACGAGTTCGCGGAGAACCAGGCCCGGCTGCGCCGCCTGTTCGGGTATTAATCCAGGAGGAATCGTGTTCGATATCGTTGGCAAACGTTACTGGTATTTCGCCCTCTCGTTGCTGGTCATCGTGCCGGGCGTGATCGCGTTGCTCGTGTTTGGTCTACCCCTGTCCATCGACTTCACCGGCGGATCCCTGCTGAGCGTGCAATTCCAGCAACCGGTCGATTTCAAGCCGGCGGAAGTCCAGACTCTCCTGGCTGAACGCGGCCTGGACGATGCCGTCGTTCAGACCACCGGCCAGCAAGGTCTGGTCATTCGCACCCCGCCTATCGACCAGGAGAAGAAGACAGACATCCTGGACGCGCTGCGGCAGCGTTATGGCGAACTAGACAGGGGCAAAGAGCAGTTCGACTCGGTCGGCCCGTCCGTAGGCGCTGAGGTTAGCCGGAACGCGAGTATTGCCGTGGCCGTGGCCGCCGTGGCCATTTTGCTCTACATCTCGTTCGCCTTCCGCCATGT
>JBBITV010000128.1:0-9359 GCA_037440585.1 Chloroflexota bacterium | reverse complement strand
CGTGCCATCGGGAATGATGATCAGGACCCGCTGGCCCGCTGGATCGGCCCGGGCCAGCACCTCGGCCAGCAGGTCACGGATTTCGGATTCAGTCAGGAGTCTATCGACAAAGCCTTTTCCTCTAAGCATCCCAAAGCTCCATCCATCCCTGTTTACCTGTGTACTTGTGTACCTGTTCCCTGACTTACACCCCACTAAATGCCGAGAAGCCTCCATCCACCGGCACAACCACCCCTGTCACGAAGGCTGAGGCCGGTGAGAGGAGCCACAACACCGTGCCTTACAGCTCGGCCGTGTCACCGAAGCGCGCCATGGGGGTGTGGTCAATGATGGTGCGCCCGCGGGGTGTCAATTCACCGGTCTCCTCATTGACGAGTAAAAAACGATTCTGGTGGGTCAGGAAGAAGCCTGGCGCGATGGCGTTGACGCGGATGCGGGGTGAGTATTCCTGGGCCATGTGGACGGCCAGCCATTGGGTGAAGTTGCTCACCGCTGCCTTGGCCGCCGAGTAGGCCGGAATTCTGGTCAGGGGCCGGAAGGCATTCATGGAAGAGATGTTGAGGATCACTCCTTCGCCCCGCTCGACCATCGCCTGGCCAAAGACCTGGCTGGGGATGAGCGTGCCGATAAAGTTGAGGTCGAACACCCACCGGACGGCATCCTGCGGCAGGTCGAAAAATGAGAGGTCGGGCGAGGTCGTCGCTTCCGGCTTATTGCCTCCGGCCGCGTTAATCAGCATGTCCACCCCACCAAACTCTTTTGTGATGACCTCCTGAGCCTGGACCAGGGTATCGCGCTTTAGAACGTCAGCGTAAACGACGACAGCGCGGCCCGGCCCGCCTTCCAGGCGCTGAAGCAGGCGCTCGGCCAGCGCCGGGTCCCGGTCCAGGATGGCCACGTTAGCCCGGCAACCCACCAGGGCGCAGGCCATCTCGCCGCCCAGTATGCCCGCGCCGCCGGTGATAGCTACCGTGCGACTGGTGAAGTCGTAAAGTCGTGTGAGCTCTTCAAGGTCCATTCCAGGTCCCTCAGATACTTGATTGCCGACTCCGCCGCCGTGTCCGCGTCGGGGAGCGGCATGAACTCGCCTGAAACATAGCCCTGGTAATCGGTAGAGAAAAGGGCATCCAGGATAGATCGGAAGTCCAGGTGGCCCGCACCGGGATACCAGCGGTTGGAGTCGGCCACGTGGAAGTGAAACACCCGATCACACGCCTGGCGGATGCTCTCCTCGATCACCGGTTCCTCAATGTTCATGTGGAAAGTGTCCAGAAGCAGGCCCAGGTTGTCCGCACCCACGCGCTCAATCAGGTCCAGCCCCTGGGCCACATTGTTGATAAGCGTGGTCTCGTAGCGGTTGATGGGCTCCAGGGCCAGGCGCACGCCTTGGACCTGGGCTGCTGCGCAGCATTGCCGCAGGCTATCTATCAGCCAGTCCATTGCCTGCGCTCGTTCTACGCCTGGCTTGACCACGCCCCGCAGCAAGCCGATGATGATGGTCGCCCCGAAACGGGCAGCCAGGGGGACGTGGGACAGGACCCGGTCGATAGCGGCGGTGCGGATGGCCGGATCGGGATCCGTCAAGGACAATCCCTCTTCCCCCCACGCCTGGCCGGTGCCGATGGCCGGGATCGCCAGGCCGTGGGCCGACACGACGCGCTGTAGCTCATTGGCGTCCACCAGTCTTGGGTCGCGGATGGCCAGCTCGACGCCGTCGTAACCCCAGCCAGCGATCTTGGCGACGTTGGCATCGAAGTCGCCTTTGAAGGTCACAGCTTGGAATTGAGCCGTATGCGTGGAGAGGACAATAGAGAGATTCATCCTCCCTACAGTTCCGTCCCCTGCCCGATTCGCGGCAACGCGTACACCGTCTTCCAGCCCGGGCTCAGCGGCTCGCGCAGGTAGGGCTCCATCTCCTCGGTTGTGCGCAGCGTGACTTCTTCCACGGGCGGCACGGTGCCGGGAGGGAAGACCTCCAGGATCTGGTCGTTGAGCAGCGTCAGGTAGCGCAGGATGGCCGCCACCGGGCGCTTGGCCTTCTCTGCCGAACCGGCTTTCGCCTTGCCCACGACGCCTTCGGGTGTGGCCGCGATCTCAATCGCGAAGTGGCCTTCGCCTTCGGACCAGCGGCTCGGCCGGCTGAAGGGGTCCACTGACTTGTCAAAGTGGCCCTCCGGCAGATAGCTCTTGCCCTTGGTGTCTACCGCATAGCGCATGTCCACCATTTCGGGGTGGAGCAGCAGCCCGATGGACGTCTCCGACTCGTCGGCGTGGACAAAGTTGGTGTCCCACTTGCCGCCCCGCTCCTTGACGCGGAAGAACTCGCGCACCGCCCGGTGCCAGTCGATCACGCGGAAGATGCCGGGCAGTTGATAGCGCTTCTGGAACTCTTGCACCGCCGACTCCAGCACCCACAACTGGCCGTGGTTGTTGATGATAATCTGTTTGCGAAAGCCGTCGTTCCACAGACCTAGCATCACGTCGATCATCAGCTCGCGCACTACCGTCTCGCGGATGGTGACCGTGCCGGGCATGCCCACGTGGTGATAAGGATGCGCGCCGTAGTTCAGCGGCGGCAGGACCAGGTTGACCGGCGCACCCCGCCTGGCGGTGTAGCGCCGCACGCCCTCGACGATCTGGCTGACGTAGAGGGTATCGGAGGCGCTGGGCAGGTGCTGGCCGTGTAGCTCGGTGCAGCCGACGGGGATGAAGACGATGTCGTTCTTGCGCCGGTTCTCCTCCACCTGCCAGCGCACGGTCGTCTGAATATAGGAGCCGGGCTTGCCCCACTCCACGGGTGAGGGGATGCCGTACTCAGCCAGAATAGCATCTATTTCGGCGTCGCTGGCCTCCCAGATTTCCTTCTTGAGCCGCCCGACAGTGTTGTCCTCGAAGAAAAGATCGGGTTGATCCGTTGCGAGCAGTCCCTGTGGTACTCTAGTAATAGACATATCATCTCTCCCTGTTCTTGCGTAGCGCGTATAGGTGGGGAAACAACACGCAACACGCACTACGCACTACGTCTTCAGCAATTCCAAATATGCAGCTGGTCAGCCCCCTGTCATGCTGAGCGGAGCGAAGCATCTCCTGGCTACAATGAAAGTCTCGGCGCAACGGAGCAGAGACCCCTTCACTGCGTTCAGGGCAGGCTCTTCGCTCCGCTCAGAGCCTGCCCTGAGTGCAACGAAGGGGTGACAACCTTCTGAGCAGTCATATTTGGAATTGCTGCTACGTCTAGAAATCACTTGACGACCAGACACGAGGTCTTGGTCACATGCAGAAGCTTTCTCGCCACGCCGCCCAACATATCGCCACGATCACCCAAACCTCGATACCCGATCAGAATCAGGTCAACCTCGTTGGCTTCAGCATAATCTGCGATCCCATAGGCGGGGTCTCCCATCACATATTCACTTCTCACATCTGACAGGCCTGCCTCTGTAAGTTTGTCTCGCGCGTTGTCCAGGATGATCTCGGCAGAATCTTCCAGAAGCTCCTGTCGTGATTCGGTGACCTCTCCTCGGGCTATCATCTCGAGTATCTCCCTGGGAAGCGGCAGATCGCGAATCACGTGCAACAGGAGGATAGAGGCTCCATGACACCTGGCCAGGCCAGCCGCCATCTCAACGGCACGAGTCGCATGTCGCGAACCATCTACACCGACGAGTATCTTCTTTAACATAAGTAATAGACTCCTCCGGGTTGAGCTGGCAATTCCGAAGGTCAATGGCCAGCTACCCACTCCGAGATCACGCGAACCGCTTGCGGGCGGACACGCGCCGTGGTCGGGATCTGTCGCCGGCCGAGCACGAGCTCGATAGTGGCTTCGGCGTATTGCTCGGAGGGAATATCGGCCCAGGCGCTCTCCGGCGTGTGCGCAGGTGTGTCGTCCGGTCTCCATGGCGTGTCTGTAGGTAGTCCCTGCGCGGCCAGGAAAGCCGCTCTGAGATCCTGCTGCGCATCACACTGGAACTCAAGGTGATGGGCCCACTCGTGAACGAGCGCACTCTGCAGCATCGCCGCGGTCCCTGGCACTCGGACGGTCACCGTGGCCGTGGCCGGGTCGTAGGCCGCCCGGGTATCCAGGTCGTACGCAGCATGCAGGCGGACATCGCCGAAGCAGTCCGTCCTGGCCCGGAACACGGCCAGGAAGCGACTCCAGGTATCCCCGGCCAGCGCTTCCAGGTCGCTGGCCACCGAGTCGTCGATGACAAGCCTGGGCAGCGGCTGTGGCCTGGGAGCCGGCTGCCAGGAAGCGTTCAGTAGCGCCAGGCTTGTAGTGACGGCCAGCGCAACCAGAATCAGGGTCCAGCGAGAGCGACGCATGGCATAGCAAGACCGCAATATGTCTGGACGGACCTACGCCACCGCGGGCGGCGGTGCTTCAGCAAGCATGCTCCTGCCCGCGATCACGTCCAACTCGTGACTTAACGCCTCCAACTCGTCGGCGCCGGACATGCTTCTGATCATGGCTTCCTGGCTCAGCTCAGCCTTGGTCCAGATGCCAAGCGTCCGGCCACGCGTGAGGATGATGAAGCGGTCGCCGACTGGGTAGGCATGGTGCGGATTATGGGTGATAAAGATCACTCCCAAATTCCGTGCCTTCGCCTGGGCGATGTAGCGCAGCACCATGCCCGCTTGTTTCACCCCCAAGGCGGCCGTCGGCTCGTCCAGGATCAACACCTTGGCTCCGAAATAAACCGCCCGGGCAATGGCGACCGATTGGCGCTCGCCGCCGGACATGGTGCCGACCGGCTGATCGGGATCGCGAATGTCGATGCCCATCTTGTAAAGTTCCTCGCGCACCGTGCGCTTGGCGAAGTTGATATCAAAATGGCGGAGTGGCGCCGGTCCTTTTTCCGGCTCGGCCCCGAGGAAGAAGTTGCGCCAGATCGGCATCAGGGGCAGGAGGGACAGATCCTGGTAGACCGTGGCAATCCCTAGCGCGCGCGCCTGGCGAGGCGACTCCAGGGTTAGACGCTTGCCCTCAAAGTAATAGTCCCCCTCGGTGGGCTGGTGGACGCCGGAGAGGATCTTGATCAGGGTTGACTTCCCGGCGCCGTTGTCCCCCAGCAGGCAGGTAACCTCGCCCCGATAGACCTTGGCCGACACGTTGCTCAGGGCGATCACACTTCCAAACAGCTTGGTGATGTTGCGGACTTCGAGTATTGGCTCGTCCATCACTTCTCCCCCTCTTCAGTTCGGGCCTTGGCCGCGGCGATGCTCACCGCTTCAGCCCGCTTGCGGGTGAAATCGTTCACGAGAACTGCGACGAGCAGCATGACACCCAGGAACGAATAGAACCAATCGGTGTCCCACCCGGCAAAGACGATGCCCACGCGGGCCATGCCGAAGATGATAGCGCCTATGGACGCGCCGATGACTGACCCATACCCGCCGGTGAGCAGGCAGCCGCCGATGACGGCGGAGATGATGTAGACGAACTCCTGGCCGATGCCCTCACTGGCCACTGCAGAGCGCAGACGCACGTCGCTCATGATGCCCACGAGCCAGGCCGCCGCGGCCGTGACCATGAAGAGAGCGATCTTGACGCGGTCAGATGGCACCCCGACGTTGCGGGCGGCGTTCGGGTCGCCCCCGGTGGCAAAAATCCAGTTGCCAAACCGTGTCCGTTGCAGGATCCAGGCGGCGATGATGGTGATCACAATCCACCAGATCGTAGATGTCCTGAACGTGGCGCCGAGCAGCTCAAACTCCGCATTGAAAAACGCACGGGCCTCGGCGAAGCCTAGCACCTGGTCAATGCCGGCGACCCGTACCTGGTCAGTCATCAATCGAGTGACGCCGACATTCGCGCCCCGTAGGATGAAAAAGGTCGCCAGCGTCACGATGAAACTGGGCAGTCGAGTTTTGACCACCATGAGGCCGTTGAGATAACCAACGGCCAGTGCGAAGACCAGCGCCACCAAACTGGCCGGCCAGATGTTCCAGCCGGCCTGGGTGGCGAGCAGACCGGCGATCAGCCCCGTCGTCCCGGTCATGACACCGGCGGACAGGTCGAATTCGCCGCCGATCATAAGCAGCGCCACGGCAACCGCCATGATGCCCAGGGTGGAGGACGGGTCGAGGATGCGCGCGACTCCGGTAATGGATATCCAGTTTTGGGGTGTCACAACGGCGAAAAACACCCATAGTCGGCAGTCAGCTTATCCTGGATGCTCGCCACGCTGCCCTTAACGTCCTTGACACCCGTGGTAGCGACGTTAAAGCGCGCCGTCTCGCCCTTGAAGGAATCCTTGAGGCCATCGCAGCGCTCTTCGAGGCCGATGTTGGCTTCCTCGTGGATCACGCAGAGCACCTTCTTCGCGCCGGCCTTCGTGAACTGCTCGCCCGCGCCCTGTCCGGCCACGCGCTCCGTCTGGCCGACGTGGGTGAGCGCACCGAACGCCTTGTAGACCTGGACGCCCGAGTTGATGGTGATGACCGGGATGCCCGCGCTCGTGGCTTTCTGGCCCGCATCCTTCAGCGCGTCCGGGTTGGCCAGAGACACAATGATGCCATCTACCTTGTCGGCCACGTAGGTCTCAACCAGTTGTGCCTGCTCTGACGGGTTGCTGCTCCCACCGGTCTTCAATTGAATGCCGTAGGTCGCTGCGGCGTCCCGGGCACCCTTTTGCACCACACCCCAGAACAGGTCCTCGGCGGGGTTCGCATGGACGGACATACCGATGACCAGGCCCCTCTGGGTGACCTGGGGTGCTGGAGGCTTGGTCGGCGGCTGCTCAACCTTGGTGGGCTCTGCAGCCTTTGTAGGGGGCTGCTCGACCTTTGCGGTAGGCGCAGGCGTCGCTGGCTGGCCGCAGGCGGCCAGGATCAGCAGAACGACGAGCAGCGCCAACAACGAGATGGTCTTTGTAGAACGCGACATGGGTTTCTTCCTCACTTTTGTTGACTTTGCAAGAATTTGGCTCTCGACGACCGTCTGCCCGGCAAAGTACTGGAGCGAATGATCACCTCCTTCCCCCGGGTCTGACAAGGTGACAAGGTGACAAGGTGATGGAACGCGTTGCCACTTTGTTACCCTGTCACCCCCTCACCTTGTCACCTTGTCAGGCATTTTCCACCTCACTCAGCCTGACCGGCCGGTTCTCTTGCCAGGACTTCCTGGCTGCATAGCCCATCACGACCGGAATGCGCCCATCCATGCCGGTGACTGGCGGTGTCTTGTCGTCAAGAATGCACCGGATGAACTCGCGCATTTCCTCCACGTAGGCCTCGGCATAACGTTCCACGAAGAAGTGTAACGGCTTCGCCGCATGGACTGCGTTGGCGTCGCTGTGGACCACGGTGTCGGGTGTTGTGTTGCTCACCACGGCCATGCCGGCGGACCCAAACACCTCTACTCGCTGATCATAGCCGTAGACCGACTTGCGGCTGTTGTCAATCGCCCCTAACGTGCCGTTGGCAAAGCGCAGGGTGATGATCGCCGTGTCGATGTCCCCCGCACGGCCGATCTCCGGGTCCACCAGGACGTCGCCTGCGGCGAAGACCTCCCGGACCTCGCTGCCGATCAGATACCGGGCCATGTCGAAATCGTGGATGGTCATGTCCAGGAAGATGCCGCCGGAAACCTTGATGTACCCGATGGGCGGAGGCGCCGGATCGCGGCTGGTGATCCGCAGGATGTGCGGCACGCCGAGCTGGCCGGCGGCCACCATGTCGCGCACGCGCCGGAAGCTGGGATCGAAGCGCCGGTTGAAGCCTACTTGCAGCTTGACGCCGGCCCGCGCGACGGCAGCCAGGGCCTGGTCGATCCGGGCCAGGTCCAGAGCGATGGGTTTCTCGCAAAAGATGTGCTTTCCGGCCTCAGCCGCTTCTTCGATGATCTGGGCATGTGTATCGGTGCTCGAGCAGATGATCACCGCCTCGATCGGCTGGTCTTCCAGGACGGATCGGTAATCCTGGAAGACCGCCGGCACCTGAAAGTCGGCGGCCAGTTTCTCGGCGGCTTCTACCACGATGTCGGAGACGGCAACCACTTTGGCCTGCGGGATGCGGTAGGCCAGGTTCGCGGCATGGACCCGGCCGATGCGCCCGGCGCCGATGACGCCTACGTTGACTGTGCGGGTCATTGTTGCACCTTGCTCCTTTGAACAGTCATGAAGTGCCTACAGGTTGGGATGCACTATGATCTTGCCGTCGCGCCGCTCGGTGGATTGGGCGATGGCTCGTACTACGTCCTCCAGCTTGTATCGGGCGGTGATGATAGGCGACAGGTCTAACCGGCCGGAAGCCACCAGCCGGATGACATTTGGGAAGTTGCCATCGCCGGAGTGACCCTGGGCGCCGAAGACCTGGCTCCGGCGCACCTGGAGGGTCTCCAGGTACATGGGCACCCGCTGCGCCGCCCGGCCGATCTGCACGATCTTGGCATTGATGGCCAGCGCCTTCTCCATCTCGGGCACAGTCAGGTGGGGCATGCCGGCCGCCTCGACGTGGAAATCGAAGCCCTCCCCCTGGGACAGCCCCATCATCACCTCGCTCGGCTTCACTTCGCGTGGGTCGAAAACGTAGTCGGCGCCAACCCGCCTGGCCAGCTCACGTCGCGCTGGCGAGGTTTCGAAGGCCACGATCTTGCCGGCACCGGCCGACATGGCCAACCCAATCGCCGCCAGGCCGATGGGCCCTGCTCCAAACACGCTGACGTAGTGGCCCGGCCGAAACCCGCCCGCGCGTGGGAACATAGCATTGTAAGACACGGTGGTCGGCTCGGTCAAAGCCGCTACTTCGTAGCCCTTCTCTTCGCCGAAGCGCTGCAGGATGCCATCCACCTTCCAGCAGTACTTGGCACCCACGGCAATATAGTTGGCAAAGGCGCCGTCAATGGTGAAGCCGATTTCCTCGAGGTTGACACAGTGGTTGGGAAAGCCATTGCGGCAGGGCGTGCAGTACCCGCACCAGATCATCTCCTCCACCGTCACCGGGTCGCCGGCCTTCAGGTCCTTCACTTCTTTGCCTACCTCAACCACCTTGCCGGAGAACTCGTGGCCCAGGATAGAGGGGAACCGGGTGAGGCCGGGATAGAGGATGTAGTCATCCTTGTCTGTCTCGTAGAAGTGCATGTCGGAGCCACACACGCCGCAAGCCTTCACCTCCAGCAACACCTGGTCGGGCTGGAGCTTCGGTACTGGCCGCTCCTGCACCTCCAGCCGGGGATGGCGCCACACGCTGTTGCCCGTGATGGCTTTGCGCGTCTCTTTCTCCCAGTCGGACACCGAATAGTCGGGTTTCGGCTCCCACTGTGCTTCGAGAACCAGGCCTTTCATGGTGATTACCTCCTGAAAAAGTGACTAAAGTGACTAAAGTGACTAAAGTGACTAAAGTGACTAAAGTGACTA
>JBBITV010000127.1:0-9439 GCA_037440585.1 Chloroflexota bacterium | reverse complement strand
TTCAGTGCGCTATTTAGGCGCTAAAGCGCCCACTACGAACCTTTTTAGACAAGCTTTGAGGTAACTCAGGGAGCTGGGGGGCGCGTTGCGACCAGGGTTGAAAAACCCCGGCTGCAATGTGCACCTTCTGCTCCCTTTTATGCGAAAGGAGAAGGAAGATGCGCTTCGTGCCTCGCAAATTGTTCCTGACCAAGGGCGTAGGGGTGCACCGTGAGAAGCTCAGCAGCTTTGAGATGGCGCTGCGTGAGGCGGGCATCGCCCATGTGAACCTGGTCCGGGTATCTTCCATTTTCCCGCCGGGCTGCCGCATCATCACCCAAGAAGAGGGCCTGGCGGCGATTGAGCCCGGCGAAGTTGTCTTTGTCGTCCTGTCGCAGAATGCGACCAATGAGCCGCACCGGGTCATTACCGCCAGCATCGGCGTTGCCATCCCGGCCGATCCCAGCCAGTATGGTTACCTTTCCGAACACCATGCCTACGGCCAAACGGAGAAGGAAGCTGGCGATTATGCCGAAGACCTGGCGGCTGGCATGTTGGCCACCGTTCTGGGTGTTCCCTTCGACCTGGACCGGGATTACAACGAGCGCCGCGAACAATACCGCGTTGGCGGCCTGATCGTTGATTCCACCAGCATTGCGCAGACGGCGACGGGCGACGAGCGCGGCTGGTGGACAACGGTGATTACCGCAGCCGTATTATTGTGATTATGAGCTACGGGCGAAAACTCGACCCACAACCCATTTACGGCGACCTCACTGTCACCGATCTCGTCGATCATTTCCTGTTCGCTTACAACGCTGCGCGCTTGCGCGAGGCATGTCACCTGCTGGTGCGCAAGATTCTGCAGCCGGATGTGACGGTGGTCTGGACCCTCTCGGGTGCCCTGACCCCGACGGGACTGGGCTACGCGGCGCTGGTCCCCTTGATCGAAGCCGGCTTTGTCGATTGGATCGTTTCGACCGGCGCGAATCTGTACCACGACATTCATCGCTCTCTCGGCTTTGAGTTGTACCAGACGTCGCCTTTCGTAGATGATGTCGCGCTCCGGCAACAGAAGATTATCCGCATCTACGACATCGTTTTCCACCAGGATGTTTTGTTCAAATCAGATGCCTTTCTCTACCGGGTGATGAGGGGCGAGGAGTTTCAGCGAAGGATGAATACCTCTGAGCTCCATTTCCTCCTGGGGAAATATACGCGTGAACGAGAAAAGCTCCTCGGCAGCCCATATAAGTCCATTCTCACGGCAGCCCATGAAGCTGGCGTTCCGGTATATACCTCCAGTCCAGGCGACTCGACCATCGGGATGAATATCGCAGCCCTGGCCATGCTCGGCAGTCACCTGGCAATCGATGTTGAGCTGGACGTGAGCGAATCGACAGCCATTGTCTATGATGCCAAACGACATGGTGGAAAGAGCGCCGTGATCATCCTCGGCGGTGGCAGTCCGAAAAACTTCGCCCTCCAGACCGAGCCTCAGCTCCAGGAGATCCTGGGCATTTCCGAGAAAGGCCACGATTACTTCATTCAATTTACCGATGCCCGGCCCGACACAGGGGGCCTTTCCGGCGCGACACCCGGCGAGGCGGTAACCTGGGGCAAGGTCGACCCCGAGCAACTACCCGACAGCATTGTCTGCTACCTGGACTCCACCGTCGCCCTGCCGATCATGGCCGCCTACGCCCTGGCGAATGCGCCACGGCGGCCACTCAAGCGCCTCTACGACCGGCGCGCGGATTTGCTGGCCAACCTGACCGCCATCTACCAGGCGAACCCTCCGATGGACAGGGCAGAAATTGACTCTCCTTGATGTTCTTCCACCAGATAACTTCCTTGGCCTGGATGAGGCGCATAGCGCCTTCGACACCAGCCGCGTTCTCGTCCTCCCTATTCCCTACGAAGGGACCGTGACCTTCAGCGGCGGGACACGCCACGGGCCGCGTGCTATCCTCCACGCTTCAGCCCAGGTCGAGCTATACGATCGTGAGTTCGACGCGGAGCCAGCACGGGAGTTTGGCGTGCATACCCTGCCCGCTCTGGCGCCGGTAGCCGCCGGGCCGGCGGCAATGGTCGATGCAATTGAGGCGGCGGTTGCGGAGTACGCGGCTTCGGGCAAGCTCCTGGTCGGGCTGGGCGGGGAGCACACGGTCTCGATAGGCTTTGCTCGCGGCTTGCGCCATGTCTATCCCCACTTCGTCACCGTCCAGATTGACGCCCACGCCGATTTGCGTGACACTTACGAGGGCACAGCCTACAGCCATGCTTGCACGGCACGGCGCCTGGTCGAACTTGGCCCTATTGTCCAGCTTGGCATCCGCTCATTGAGCCGCGAAGAAGCCGAGTTTATCAAGACCCACCCCGACCACGTCCGGACGTTCTTTGCTGAAGACGTACACGCCGGGCGGCATCTCGACGAGCTCGCGCGCCGCGTACGCGGCCAAAACGTATTCCTCACCATTGACGTTGATGGGTTTGATCCTTCCATCGTGCCGGCCACCGGCACGCCGGAACCGGGTGGCTTGACATGGGAAGAGGTTTTGAGTATCATTCGCACGGTGGGACAGGAAGCGCAGGTGATCGGCCTGGACTGCGTGGAGCTGGCACCGCAGCCGGGCCAGCACGCCTCAGATTTTATCATTGCCAGGTTGGTGTACCAGGCAATGAGCCTGGTCTTGATGCAGCAACGGTAGACCATTCCCAGGGAAGCGAAGACGCGTCTACCTTGTGATAGGTTGCAAAGGGGCACCTGTACGGTATTTGGTGCCCCTTTCTTTATTGACTATTTGTGCAAGAATATGCCAGGGACTGTCTCTCTCTAAAGAAGCCACGCTGCCGTCCGATAATATCCGTAGTTACAGATAAATGGAGCAGCACAGCCATGAAATTCCCTTGGACCCGTCAACCGTCTCTTCTCCCCGCTTTCGACACCAACTCCGTGTCGCCGGGCTTGCCCACCCCGCCTGTGCAACACCCCGCCGAAAGCCTGTCCCTCGCCGATCGCCTGGGGGCCGAGTTCATGCCGCGCCGCGTGTGTTGTCGTTGCGGGCAGAGCCGCCTCCAGGGACAACTCTTGCTCCACTCCGGTGCAAACGGCACTGATGAGTGGATTTGCTCTAATTGCCGCGAGCAGGGGTGACTTGCCATCCACGCCAGGCTAAGAGCCTATCCGAAAAAGTTGACTCCCGCTACTATCAGCCTATAATTTTGTTGGCGCGAATAAGCGCTGGGTTAACTGTTCTTGGAGTGCCGAAGCAGAGCTTCGGCATGTCTGTGGAGTGCCAAGGCTCTGCTTCGGCATGATGAGGGTTAGATCAATGCTCAGCAAATCCCTTGAATTCATTGTCTCAGCGCGCACGCCTGAGTCTGGGTCCGGCGGCAATGGCGCTGCTCAAGTAGTGGAAGATTCAATTGCGCTGTTAGATGCCTACTCCCAAGCCGTGATCCGCGTGGCTGACCGGGTGAGCCCGGCGGTGGTCGGTATTCAAGTAACCAGGGAGGTTCCGGTCCCAGGGTGGCGCAACGGCCCGCCAATGCCTGAGATCGGCGGAACGGGGTCGGGTGTCATCATCACACCGGATGGCTACATCTTGACCAATAGCCACGTCGTCCACAAGGCGCGACGTCTTGAGGTCAGTCTCACCGATGGCCGGACTGTGCCCGGCGAGGTCGTGGGTGACGACCCGCACACCGATCTGGCCGTGATCCGCATCGCCGCGCCGGACTTGAAGGTGGCCGAGCTGGGAGATTCAGACCGGCTGCGGGTCGGTCAGCTTGTCATCGCCATCGGCAATCCCTTGGGGTTCCAGGCGACAGTCACATCTGGCATCGTCAGCGCGCTGGGCCGGTCTTTGCGTGCCCAGAGCGGCCGGGTGATCGACAATATCATTCAGACCGATGCGGCGCTGAACCCCGGCAACTCCGGTGGCCCCCTCGTCGATTCCCACGGCCGCGTCGTCGGGATCAATACAGCCATCATCCAGTTTGCCCAGGGGATCTGCTTCGCAATCCCGATTAATACGGCCAAGTGGGTGATCGGTCAATTGATCGCGCGCGGCCGGGTCGTGCGTGGATACATTGGCATTGCAGGACAGGAGCGACCCATTCCCCGACACCTGGTCGTCGAACACCGCCTTCTTTCAGACAAAGGCGTAGCGGTGATGGGTGTCGAGCGTGGTGGACCGGCCGAGCAGGCGGGGCTACGCGAGCAAGATATCATCGTATCATTCGACGGAACATCGGTACGGAGGGTCGAGGATCTGCAGCGGATTTTGGGCGAATTCAGCGTGGGGCGGACCAGCGAGATGGAAGTACTGCGTGGCTACGAGCGCGTGCGGCTGACGATCCGGCCTTCTGAAGCGCCGGCATAGAAGAACACGGATCACTCGGATAACCGGAGTACTGAATCCGTTCATCCGAGTGATCCGTGTTCTTCTTTCGCATTAGCGCATAATTCGCTTTGTCATGCTGAGCGAAGCGAAGCATCTCCTGGCCACAATGGAAGTCTCGGCGCAACGGAGCAGAGACCCTTCGCTCCGCTCAGGGTGACAAAGTGAATTATGCGCTATTGCCTTCTTTCAGTTCATCGTCAACCGGATATGTGAGATGTAGCTCTCGAAGTCCCACCCCGAGGCGTAGACGTCCAGCCGGAGGATGCGTACCGGCCGTGGGTTCAAGGCGTTGGGGTTCGTCGGGTCCAGGAGATTACCGAAGTCAATGAGATTCCAGACCTCAGGACTCTTGAGTGCGATCCCGTTGCGAGTCGGGTTGCCGGTGCTATTATGAGCATAGAAGCCGCGATACCATTCCACCTGGTCGTCCCACTCGTTCAGGTAGAATAGCCGCAAGATGATAGGGTATTCGCTACTCTGCTCGCCGCCGCCCGACAGGCTCTGTTGGGTGACCTTGATTTCAGCCTTGAGGCGCACCTCGGTCACCCGCTCAGGCAGTTCACGGTCGATCTCCTGGGTGATTCCAACCTCGGCGTGATTACCCTTGCCCGTCCCGAACATCGAACCGGTGCGGTAGAATCGAACCGCCGCCCGGTCGCCCTCGTCCACCAGGTCGGCTGTACCGTCGATATCGCCACCATCGCCCCCCTGGTCCTTCCAGATCCGCCAGGTCTCGCCCAGCGGAGTTGTGAAGTCGCCATTGGCAATTAATGATCGAGCAGAGGGAAGCGGCTCAGAGGGTTCCTGATTAAGGCTGACCACCGTACGCTCAGCAGTGCGAACTTCTACCTTACGTCCCCGCGCCTCGACGATAGCCAAACCAAGATAAGTGATCAACTGGGCAGTTTCGTTGGTGACCTCGATCTCGTAGCTACCCTCACGCAAGTTCGCTATAGCCAGTGGCATCCACACGCTGAACTCGGTGGGGCGTGAAAGGACTGGAGCTGCGCCGAAGGTCACACGCCCGCCATTAAGGCGCAGGTACAGGCTGTTGGGCCGTGGGCTATAATCAAACTGCGGTGATCGCATCTGGGCCAGCTCGATGTCAGTGGCCGTCCCGACCTGTGCCGTGCTACTTTCGAAAAACCGAAGGAAGGCTTTCGACCGCCCGTCGGTCCGAATCCGGCTGCCCTCGATGATAGGGTAGGTACCCCTTTGCGTCCACTCCTGGGTCACGGCATCCGCCGTGGTTTGTCCAGGACGGAAGACCTGCACCGTACCCTCGATGACCTCCAACCTGGCTTCATGAGACTGGGTGCTGGTCACGACGTACTGATAGGTGGCCCAAGGAAGGCTGACCGCCAGGAAGCAAAAGGCGGCGAAGGAACTGAGCAACACCGCCCAGGCAACACGCTCAGGGTTGCGACGTATCATCAGTACCTGATCTCGAAATGGGTGAACTCGCCGGTCGCCTCTATCCAGTTCACCTCAACACGCTCCACGACTGCTGCGCTGGGTCCGTGATGCAGCCAGGCCAGGAATTTCTCAAGCTGGCTGCGCTCGCCCTCGGCGACTACTTCAACCGTCCCGTCCCAACGGTTTCTGACCCAACCGACAAGCCCGAGCTGGCTGGCTTCGCGACGGGTAAAGTACCGGAAGTTGACCCCTTGCACGAGGCCGTGGACTACAGCCTCACATCGAGCCTGTGAAGACATCTGTCTTTCTCCTGCTGCGACTTATCCTGATGTTGCTACGAAACCCCTGGACCAGGTAGTGGCGATTATACCATGATCCCATTGCAAAGCAAAAGGCGATCCCCCCGGGCTCATAGTCCGGGTAGATCGCCTGCCTGTATCAGGGCTAAGCAGTGGGCAAGCCAAAAGTGCGACGCACTTCGGCTTGAATCCAAGTGCGTCGCACCTTAACTGAACCGTATTGGCCTAGGGTAACATCGTGAATGGGTTCAGCTTACGCCCGTTACTTGAGATTTCGAAGTGGAGGTGAGGCCCGCTAGATCGCCCCGTGCTGCCCACCTGGCCGATCAGCTCGCCTTTTTCGACTACCTGGCCCTCATTGGGGTTGAACCAGCTCAAATGGGCGTAGCGTGTCGGATAACCGTTGACGAGGTCGATGACGAGGGAGTAGCCGTAGCCCCATGTGTTCCAACCGGCCTCGACCACCGTGCCTCCGTCAGCGGCGAAAACGGGCGTACCCTTCGGTGCCGCAATGTCGATCCCGGGGTGACGGCTCCAGAACTTCTGCGTGATCACCCCCGTTGTCGGCCATCGGAATTCGCCACTACCGACGACAGAACCAGCATCGACCGTCTTTGGCACGGGCGGTGCCGACGACTTGACTGGCTGCCGGATCGTTCTAGATTTGGCTTGCTGTACAGGCTCCGGTTTCTGTCCACCGGGCACCATCAGCAACTGGCCGACCGTCATTTGGGCCGGTTCCTGGATGCGGTTCGGCGCGAACGCGAGGATCACGCTTGGATCGACCTTATAACTCCTGGCAATCTTCTCGAGCGTATCATTCTTCTGAACCACGTGGACCACACCTGACACTGGTGGGATCAGCAGTTCGTCGCCAATATTGAGCCTGTGCGGGTCATCACCCAACAACTTCTCGTTGGCCCAGACGATGGTCTCCGGTGTGATGCCGAACCGTTGGGCAATCTGGTAAACGTTATCCCCGGACCGCACCTTGTATATCTGGATCTCCGTCCGGGGGGGCGGCTGCCCTTCAGTCCGAAGATGCTCGAGCCTTACGGCACGAAATTCGCGAGACTCGAATTGGGGGTCGCTCCCGACATCCCGCAGCACCTCCCCCCCCAGAGCAACCGACTGATTGCCATCCGCCCGGGCAGTTCGCGGCACCACGGCTGGTACAAGGTATCCGTCGCTGGAACGGGGACCACTCGTCCAGGCTGTCAGGATGACCTGACCAAGATCGCCCTCTGCGTCAAATTCACCGTTAAGCCCCTCACTGACGGCTGGCAAGCGAATTTGAGCGAGCATCAGAGCGCCAAGGACCAGGAACAGCATCGCACTGTGGGCCGAGTACCGGGAAAGGACCTGCCGGTCCCGGCACATCTCGACGCCTGAATGATAAAGTGCCTGGAGAGCGGCAATGACCCTGGCCTGCAGCCTGGACCACGCCACCCTTGTCTGGCAGTGGAGTACAGCTAGCCGTGTCTTCAGTTGTTCAATATTTGTTTGTTTGAAAGCCCCAAACCATCTTAGCGGGCAACTGGCGTCTTCTTCCCCTTGTTGGGGCGGCGGCGCCCCCCGGAAAGCCTTGCCCCTCCGCCCAGAGTGTTCGTTCAAAAAGCCCCCCTTACACCAGATGGAGTAGGTTGTTGATAAGGAGCTCACCTCAGATTAAGCTGCATTTTCCAATCTGCGGCGGTTTCCTCATCTACACGACCTCGTGAATTGGACTTGAGTGCTGCTTTTTGAACTAGCTCAGTTTAGAGGATGGCAATCACATCCTTTCGTTGCAGAATGTAAAGACCTCGACTCGTCCCTACCGAGAGGCGTCAGATGTCCGATCGATGTTAGAGACTTTCCTTGTGCAACGTATCTAGGAATTCACGGTTATTCTGGGTTCTGACCATCCGGATCAATACGGCCTCAGTTGCTTCTGGCCCGCCGCCGATGGCATCGATCATGCGCCGAACCGTCCAGACCTTACTCAGAACCTCCGGCTCCAACAGCAGTTCTTCACGCCGTGTGCTTGAACGCTCGATATCGATAGCCGGGAAGATACGGCGCTCGGCCAGCTTGCGGCTCAGCACCAGTTCCATGTTGCCCGTGCCCTTGAACTCCTCATAGATCACGTCGTCCATCCGGCTGCCAGTATCAACCAGACACGTGGCGATGATGGTCAAGCTGCCACCTTCTTCGAGATTACGTGCCGCCCCGAAGAAGTGCTTGGGAGGATACAGTGCCGCCGGGTCGAGGCCACCAGAGAGCGGGCGGCCACTAGGCGGAACAGTCAAGTTGTAGGCGCGGGACAGGCGAGTGATACTGTCGAGCAAAATGACGACGTCCCGGCGGCCCTCAACCAGGCGCTTGGCGCGTTCCAGCGCCATTTCCGCCACCCGCACGTGATTGGTGACCGGATCGTCAAACGTAGAGCTGAAGACTTCTGCCTCGACGGACCGATCCATATCGGTGACTTCTTCCGGTCGTTCACCAATAAGAACAACCATCAGGTGAATATCGCTATAATTTGTCGTAATTCCGTTGGCAATATGCTTCAGAATCGTCGTTTTTCCGGCCTTTGGCGGCGAAACAATCAACCCGCGCTGGCCGCGCCCGATTGGTGCGACAATGTTGATCAGCCTGGTAGACATGATCTTGGACGAGGTCTCCAGGTTGAGCATACGGTTGGGGAAAATGGGGGTGAGCTGTTCGAAGTGGGGCCGGAGCTTGGCTATCTCTGGGTCGAGTGTGTTGACCGCCTCGACCCTAAGAAGACCATAGTATTTTTCAGTATCCTTGGGTGGCCGGACCTGCCCGATCACCATATCCCCAGTGCGCAAGCCGAAGCGCCGGATCTGGGACTGGGAGACATAGACATCCTCCGGGCCGGGCAAAAGATGATCAGACCGGAGGAATCCAATACCGTCCTGGATGATCTCCAGGACGCCACCCCCAAAAATATAACCCTGCTGTTCGGCATTTGCCCGCAGCAGGCGAAGAATCAGGTCAGTTTTTTTCAGGCGGCTGTAGCCCGTGATATCCATCGTGCGGGCCATCTCTTGTAGCTCGCCTAGTGACTTTCGTTCCAGTTCTGCGATATCCACTACACACTCCTCGATTATCCTGCTCTTGAGAGGCTAGCTCTGAGCAGCTCAGTCCATACCTCGCAACCGCGAGCCACAATTCGGTGCTTGTGCATTTAAGTCCCTGTGATTGTTTCTTCTACGGGTAACTAAACACCAACCACTTATGGCAAGCCAACACTGGGATGATTAACTGAGCAGCAAAAAGGGGCAGGCGTCAAGATGAAAGCAGAAGAGTTAAGAAAATGTAACCGTTGAC
>JBBITV010000126.1:8864-9459 GCA_037440585.1 Chloroflexota bacterium | reverse complement strand
TGACCTCTCCCCTCTCCCTGTGGCGCGGAGCAAGCCGGAGCATGATTTGTCAGACCGTTTCGAATGTCCTCATTCGCGAGCCCCCATCTTCAGAAAATCTTCACCTTTTCTTTGCCGTCCCTTAAGCTTGGAGCAGTATACTCTTGCTCATCGAAATGACTTCCACGGAGATCAGGGAGGATAGCGGATGCGAAACTTGAGGATCGTTGTCTTGGTGGTCGCGCTCGCCGGCCTGGGGCTGGTCGAGCTTATTGGCACGCCCACCTCGGCCACGACACTCGCGCAGGCGCTACCGGTCACCACTGCCACGTTGGCGCCCTCACCGACAGCCACGCCTGTCGCCACGGCGTCACCCACGGCTGTGAGTGAGGAAGGAATCGTGGCCTCCTTTACGCTCCGTCTGCGTGCAGGGCCGGGCCTTGACCAGCCGATCCTGGAAGTACTCCGCCGCGGCGACACGGTGCGGATCCTGGACCGGCGGGACTTGTGGCTAGAAGTCATTGCGCCTGATGGCCGACAAGGCTGGGTGTATGGCCCGTACGTCACTATCAATGGCGTTCCGGCGGTGCAGGCACCGCCCGTTCCCGCTGTCGCT
>JBBITV010000126.1:777-8853 GCA_037440585.1 Chloroflexota bacterium | reverse complement strand
GGCAGCTCTGTGACCGCGTCGGATAACGCCGACAACACCGTCGTCGTCAACGACGCCACATCTCGCTATGAGTTCGCGGCGGATGCGTTCTTGCAACTCCTACGCGACGAAGGCGTGCGCGGCGCGAACATGGGTGTTGTGCTGATGGAAGGTCAGTCCGGCAACCGCAGCGCGGCCACGCGGAGGCGCATCGTGGTCGACTGCCACAAGGTCGTCATCCGTGGCACACGCAGCCGGCCCGCGCCAGGCGCCAATCGGCTGGAAGGCGCTGCGTTCTGCAACTTCGTCGCCTTACACGAAGTCTATCATCTGCTCAGCATGTACCGCTACCGCTCTGGCGGCCGAGAGGCGGATGCCGATGCCTTTGCGGCCCGGCAACTAGCGAAGTATACGCTGGTGGTTACTCAGCAGTAAAGGTAGGCACGTTCAACTTTGTCTTGGAGGTATCTGTAACAGATGACGGAACGCATGAACCACAGGATTCTTCGGGCCAGCATCGCCATCCTGGCGTTAGCGGATGGCGTGCTCCACCTCCTCCTGCGCTTTATTCTGTTCCGTGGGCCGCCTGGACCCCCACCCGGGGCCGCGCCCGGCGGATCAGGACCCTCTCCGGGCCCCAGGCCGAGCCCGTTTGTACTCCCGCTGCCCGACTTGTTTCTGCTGAACTTCATCGGCTACGTGGTTCTGGTGCTGGTGTTCTGGTTCGGTCGTCGCTGGCTCGGGAGGATGCGCTGGGCAGTAGACGGGGTGCTAATCGTCTACGCGGCCGCGACTTTGGCCGCCTGGCTGGTCGTTGGCGGGCCGAATCCGATGGGGTTGGGCTACACTTCCAAGGGCATCGAGATCGTCTTGATCATCGCGCTTATCGTCCACATCTGGAACATTCTCCGACAACGGGGTATCGTTGGCCGTGTAGCATAGACGTTTATCTGAAGTCTCAACAAACTCCAAATCAGTTCTTCACATTTTCTGAATGACTCGGTGGTATACTGGATACTGAGCACAGAGAATGTGGGGATGTACACCATGACAACCCTATCAGGAACAATGACAGCCACGGCTGTCCAAACGAAAGTGCTGCAACTGCCGGGCGAGCGCTGGCTACCTAGCATCGCGCTGACTGCGGTCGTGGCCCTAGCGGCCATCCTGCGCTTCGCCAACCTGGCGGCGCTGGGGTATGCCAATATGGCGCAAGATCGGCAAGCTGGCACTGGCAACGGTGTTGCTGCTGGTGGTCTCCCTATCGTGGGCGGTGGCCGTGGATCTCACCCCGGCCGATCAGCGCCCGTACGTCGGCAGCAGCCGCGACAACTCGGAGTTGAGTCTCATTGTCGGCTATAACGGCCTGCAGCGGCTGCTGGGCATGGGCGGACGCGGTGGCCTGCTGAGCGGACTCCTGGGCCGCAATCCAGACGGGGCTGCACGCGACGGGAACGGCAACTTCCAACCTCCGCCACAGGTCCAACCTCCTCAAGGGCAAAATGGGAACGGTACCTTCCCGCCACCGCGGGGATTCCAACCGCCGCCAGGTGGGAATGGTGGCTTCCAGGGGCCTCCGGGCGGTCCGGGTGGCGGTGGTTTCCCGGGGACCGGAACGCCCGGCGTGTCGCGGCTGTTCGCTACGCCTTTGAGCAAAGAGATGAGCTGGCTGTTGCCCTTCGGGAGCTTTAGCGCGATCCTGTTGGCATTGCGCTCGCGCCTGCGCTGGCCGCTCGCGCCGAAACATCAGGCACTGGTGCTGTGGGGAGGCTGGCTGCTGGTCGGCGGAATCTTTTTCAGCATCGCCGGATTCTTCCACGAGTACTATCTCTCGATGTTGGCACCGCCGCTCGCCGCGCTGGTCGGGATCGGCGTCGTCGAGCTGTGGCGTGTGCGGGAGCATCGCCCGTGGCTGGGCATCGCGTTGTTGCTGATGGCGGCGGCTGGGACACTTTGGTTCCAGTTCACCACCGCGTCGGCGTTCATCAACATCGTCTGGTGGCTGCCGTTCATGGTCGGACTGTTCGTGATCGGCGCCGCGCTGCTGATCGGATCACTGACCAGCAAACTGAGAGGTGCTGCGCACGCGGGTTTCGTCTGCATCGTTGCGGCGCTCCTGCTCACACCGGCGATTTGGTCGGGCCTGACGAATCTGAACACCAGCACGAACCAGTCGCTACCTGCGGCTTATAGCGGGCGGGCGTCATTCGGACCAGTGGGTCGAGGTGGCGCGGACACGAACCTGACTGGCTTGCAGATCAATCAAGCACTGCTCGCTTACCTTGAGGCGAACACGCAAGGCATAGAATACCTGATGGCGGTTCCCAGCGCGATGCAGGGCGCGGACTATGTGATCGCCAGCGGACGTCCCGTGCTGTATCTGGGTGGGTTCAATGGATCGGACCAGGTCGAGACGGCGGACAGTCTGGCGCAACTGGCCGCCAATGGCGAGCTGCGCTATATCTACTGGGATGGGCCTGGGGGTCCGGGTTTTGGCGGACAATCGAGTATTTCGTCCTGGGTGGCGGCGAACTGCACTCCGGTGCAGGGCTTTGACACCCAAACGGAAAACTTTGGAGCGCCGGATGGTACGAATGCGGGCGGCGCGACAGGGGGCGGATTCGCTCGCGGGCCCGGGGGTATGCAGGTGACGCTATACGAGTGCAAAGGAAGACAATAAGAGCCGGCAGATCAACTGGTCTCTCAGTTCGAATGCGTTGAGAGGCCGAATTTCGCGTGTATCTGCCGCGCGATGGTCTCAATCGTCTCGATTCCGTACGCCAGGCTGGGCTGCGCATCGGCCATGATCGCCACGGTGTAGCCAGGCTTTCCGTTACTCGGCAGGAAGAAGCCAGCGCTATTCACCCACCAGCCCGTCTCGGCGGGGTACCAGCCGTTTTTGACCCCAACGACCCAGCCCGCCGGCAGCTCGTCTGGCAGGCCGGCCGTCACGCCCCAGCGCTGCGACGGGTCGACCCGGCTCATCAAGTCAATGGCGATATCACGGTTCCGCTCGTCGAGAATGTCGTCCTCAACCAGCGTGGCGAACAGAAAGGCGACCGCCTCCGGGGAGGCGAGACTGTCACCCCAGGCGCCAAACCGGTCCAGCTCGATGCCGTCCAGGCCGATGGAGTCAAGGTAGGCCTTGACGACCCGAGCACCGCCCACCTGGGACCAGAGGGCATCGGCTGCGTCGTTGCCACTGTAGATGATCATCGACTGCAGGAGGGTCCTTTGATAGGTTGTCAGGCCCCGCTGACTCCGGCTGGCCGAGTCGAGCACGGTAAGCATGATCGCTACTTTGGCGACGCTGGCCATGTGAAAAGGGGCATCGCCATTAGAGGAGTACACCATGCGTTGGCTGGGAACTACGACTGCGACGCCCATGTCGCCCTCTCGAGTAGCGATGTAGGCCATAGTATCCGGCAGTAGCTCTCCGAGCGGGCGCGTCTTGAAGCTAGCCCAATTGTTCCGCGTGATGGAGGCGTCGAGGCCGGGCACCTCGGCGCCCGTGTTGCTCACGCCTGGCTGTGGCAACGTCGCAGGGGTTGCGGGGGCAGCGGCTGACGTAGTCATCGTCAGCCGTATCACCCGATCATCGTCTGCAATGGGATTGCCGCGCCCATCGCGGTTGCTGGTCGTGATATAGAGCGCGCCATCCGGCCCTTCGACCACGTCGCGCAGGCGCCCGAATTGCCCCTTGAATAATTCCTCAAAGGTCTGCACTTTACGTGGGTCGTTCGGGTCGAGCGTCAGCCGGTAGAGCGCCTGGCCGCGCAGGCCGGTGAAGACCAGTGATCCGGCCCACGGCCCGCGCGTGATGAAGGCAGCGCCACCGGGCGCCCAGGTGACAGTGTCTCCACTTTGTTGGATCGGCGCAACCATTCCTTCACGTGTTTGGTTGCCCATGATCACCGGCCAGCCATAGTTCTGTCCCGGCTCGATCAAGTTCACTTCATCCCGGCAGCAGGCGGGCACGCCACTGGGACCGTGCTCGGTGGCGTAGAGACGTCCCGCGCCCGGCTGCCAGGCCAGGCCCTGGGGATTGCGATGGCCGTAGGAATAGACCGGCGAGTTGGGAAAGGGGTTGTCGTTGGGAATTGTCCCGTCGGGGTTCAGCCGCAGGATCTTGCCATTGGGGGATGAGCGATCCTGGGCCAATGCGGTGTTTTGTGCGTCACCCATCGTCAAGTAAAGCTTCCCATCCGGCCCAAACTTGACGCGCCCGCCGTCGTGATTGTTGCTGCCGGCTATGCCGTCGAGCAGCACCCTGTCCATGACCCCTTTGCCGGTGGCTGGATCATCCCGTAAGCGCACCAGGCGATTCTGAAGCTGGCCGTTAGCGGCACGATAGGTGTAGGCCACGTAGACGAAATGGTTCTGCGCGAACTGAGGATCCAGCGCCAGCCCCATCAGCCCTGACTCGCCCACCTCCGCGACGTCGAGTGTCATCCACGGCTCGCTTTGCAACTGGCCGTCTTTCACCACGCGAATGCGGCCGGCTCGCTCGGTAATGAAGATACGCCCATCCGGCGCAAAGTCGAGCGCCCACGGCGTGTCTAACCCTTTGACCAGCACCTCGGTATTGAGGACCGGCGTTTTGGCCGATGATGGGGCGAGTGCGGTCATCTCCGGCGTTGGCGTGGCTGTTGCCCTGGCTGGAGTCGCCGGTTGGGGTGTGTTTGTGGAGATGGCAGTCGGCGACGCGGGCGCGAGTACGGTAGTTGGCCTGCCCGTAGGGGTGGCTGCCGGTGCAGAAACCTGGGTTGCGGTTGCAGAAGGTAGAGGCCCGCTCCCCTGCGGCGTACAGGCTGCCCACACAGGAAGAGCAAAGAAAAATAAAAGCAAGATTCTGACGATGGATACTCTCCCTTCACTGATGATTGATGCCAAATGTTCCATCTCATTCCTCACATCTCATTCCTCGCCAAGGTCTATGCCGGTCCAGGAACTTGGAAGTCATTTCCATGAGCAAGAGTATACTGCTCCAAGCTTAAGGGACGGCAAAGAAAAGGTGAAGATTTTCTGAAGATGGGGGCTCGCGGCTGCCGGACATTTCTGATTGCGGGGGCTTATGCCGCTCCATCCAGGTACTCGCGCACCGGCTGGAAGCCCAGCACCTCAGTGAGTAGCCAAGCCATTGGCTTTAGATCGTGCACCATCAACGTGACGGCGTGAAGCCCACGGATACCCATCTCCACGGGTACAGGACTACGCTCCCAGGGCGTTCCACCGGGTGCCCCGTGATCATTGACGAGTGCCAGTTCTAGCCCTTCCGGGTCGGTAAAACGGACGACCGTCTGCCCGTCGGATTCGATCATCCGCGCGTGAGCGACTCCGGTCTCCCGCAGTCGCCACTCCCACCAGACGAGCGCGGTTCGACTGGGCACCCGCAGTGCGATCTCGGCGATGCTGCCCGCGCCATTGCGGTTTTTGACCGTATGGGGCCAGTCAAAAAAGGTCACATCGGTGCCTGGATGGCCTACCGCATCCGCATAGAACAGATGATAGGCCGAGGTATCATCCTGGTTCACCGTCTTCTTGACCAGCCGCAGGCCCAGCACCTGCGTATAGAACGCCACGTTCTGGGATGCCTGGGCAGTAATTGACGTCACATGATGCAGTCCAGTGAGTTGCATCGTATGTGCCTCCACTTCTATTAGTTACTATCAATTCTACTGATGCTCCTTATCTCTGCAAAACACAATCCTTCCGTTCTAACTTCTGATTTAGGTTTGAGCACGCTACTAAAAACAGGGCGGTTCGCGACCGATACCACCGCAAATTGTAGAATCGGCGCATTGGAGGTATAATCCTCGCAATCGAGGCACCAAGCCATTTGAACATATTCGAGTGGCTCAAGCTTACCCATCAGCCACAGGTTACACTCGAGGGCAGTGGCTCTTTTGTGAGAGACGATGAACAGCCTCCGTTGCTGCCGCCATTTGAGGGCGACCCTATGTCGCTCTACCAAGATTTCCTTCCAAAGGCAATTATCCATCGTCCAGGACATCGAGGATGGTTCACCCTCAAACACGGGAGCAGAAAGCAATGAGGGAAACTCTACACGGTGAAACGGCGCTGATCACTGGCGCTTCAAGCGGTTTGGGAGCATACTTTGCTCGACAACTGGCAGCCCGTGGCTGTCAACTGGTTTTGGTGGCGCGACGAGCCGAGCGCCTGCGTGAATTACAGGCGGAAATCTCAACCCGCCATGGAGTATCAATCGACTGTGTGGCGATGGATTTGGTTGAGACTGATGCGCCGCAGCACCTTTACAACCAACTCAATGGTTTGGGCCGAACGATCGATATTCTGGTCAATAATGCCGGCCAAGGTCTCTATGGTGAGTTTACGGCAGTGCCATGGGGAAGTTTGCATCAGAACAGTAGCCGCGCTTATCTTCAGAAAATCTTTATCTTTTCTTTGCCACCTTTTCAGCTTGGTGCGGTATACTCTTGCTCATAGGCAGTTGCATCTATTCCGAGAAAAGGAGATAATTAAGGAAAGAAAGATGGTGTTTCGCAAAGTATTCGTCTTGACGATAGCTTGCTTAGGCTTAATCGTGGCTGGCTGCGCGTCTGCAACCGGCTCTACGCCGAATGCGCCCCAGCCCGCTTCCGTGCCCACGACGTCCGCTCCAGCTTCCACGCCGGCGACGAGTTCGGCGACGAGCGGGACCATTCGCTTAGCAATCGCCGAAGGGACTGAGGCGCGCTACAGAGTGAGAGAGCAGCTTGCGAACCGCAATCTGCCCGGTGAGGCCGTCGGTACGACGACAGCGGTTACAGGTGCGATCGTGGTCCGGCCGAACGGGGCTATCGTGAGCGATCAGTCGAAAATTGTAGTGGATTTGCAGACGCTGCGCAGCGATGAAAGCCGGCGCGACAACTTCATCAAACAAAACACACTCCAGACCAATCAGTTTCCGACGGCGGAATTCGTTGCAACCGAGGCGCGCGGCCTTCCCAGTACCCTGCCAGCGTCCGGCGAGGCGACATTTCAGCTTGTCGGCGACATGACGGTCCATGGCGTCACCCGGCCGGTCACCTGGGACGTGACCGCCCGCCTCGCCGGCAACGATTTGAGCGGCACCGCCACGACCAGCTTCAAGTTCGGCGACTTTGGGATGACGACACCCCGCGTCGCCGTCGTGCTAAGCGTCGAAGATAACATCCGGCTGGAGGTTGATTTCAGGCTGGTGCGCCAATCGTGATAGGAGAATACGAGGAGGAATGAAGATGGCTGCCGTTGATAAGGGAGTGATCCGAAGGCTTAACGATTTGCACCGGATCTGCAAAGCCGGGGAAAGGGGTTTTGCGGTGGTGGCCGCAAATGTCAGCAATCGCGGCCTCAAAGTGCTCCTCAAAACCTATGCTCAACAACGTGCCCAGTTCGCCGACGAATTGAAATGGGAAATTGAGCACCTTGGCGGCCAGGTTTCAGACAGGGACAGTCTGCGGGGGATCATCCACCGGGGCCGGATCGATATTCGCGCACATCTCACGATTGGCGCCCAGCACGTCGAGAACGTGGTCCTTGACGAGGCTATCATCGGCGAAAGAGCGGCCATAAAAGCCTACAGAAATGTCCTGGCCAAAAATTTGCTGCCGCAGACCCGGGTCTTGGTTGAACAACAGTACAAGCAGGTTCAGGAGACGTACGATCAAGTTCACCTCTTGCGGGGTCGGTCGGGCCGGCGCTTAGTCGTGTGGCTGTTTGATGCGGAGCGGGACGTGGAGGCGGCCGTTCGGGCGTTGGGACACGCCGGATTCTCTCCGTATAGCGTTGAGACTGTAAATGCGAAGGAGGTGACCCGCGTTTACGAAGGGAAGAGCACCAGAGTCAGGGAAGCGGTTCTCTCCGGGGCGGTGGGCGGCGCTATTTGGGGCAGCATCGTTGGCGCCCTGGCAGGGATAAGCGTTCTGCTGATTCCGGGTATGCCGGCCTTGATCGGCGGCAGCCTACCCAGCACGGGGGCGTTAGTTGCACTCGGCGGCACGCTCAGCGGTGCCTTGCTGGCGTCCTTGTTGGGCTATGTGATTGGTGCAGGCATCTCTGAAGAAGATATCTACCTGTACCATGACAGCCTGAGGC
>JBBITV010000126.1:0-767 GCA_037440585.1 Chloroflexota bacterium | reverse complement strand
ACGGCATCAAGTTGGTGAAACTGTTCACGGACAATCAACGTGCCGTTGAAGCCACGCAGGTCATGCACCAAATTACTGCCGCAGCGAGGGCGCGCGCCGCAGTAGGTTCCTTGCAGACGGTTGCCCATCATTGACAGGACCTACGCGGTGGAGCGTTCACCGATTGGCGCGCTTAGACCTGAGTAGTATAATCTAGAATGGTCCTTTCAACATATGTGGTTTTCAGAGGATATCGACACAGTGAAGCAATTCAACCATCGGGTGAACGAGACATCTTCCTCATCCTCAGGACCGCAGATCCTGATCATCGAGGATGAGCCGACCATTATCGAGTTCCTGCGCACGGGACTGGCGTACGAAGGCTATCAGGTCGTGGTGGCGCACAATGGGCGATCAGGCCTGGAACAGGCGATGGCGAATGGCGTCGACTTGATCATCCTGGACCTGATGTTGCCTGATCTGGATGGCCTTGAGGTCTGCCGCCGCCTGAGAGAGCGTGGTCAGGGTGTGCCAATCATTATGCTGACAGCCCGGCAGGAGGTGACCGATCGGGTGACTGGCCTGGATTTGGGTGCGGATGACTACCTCACCAAACCCTTCAGCTTCGCCGAGTTGCTGGCCCGCATTCGCGCAGTGCTGCGTCGCCGGGGGGGCCGCCCCGAGCCAGCTTCCTTGCAGGTGGCGGATGTAGAGTCGAATACGGAGACACGCGAGGTCCGTCGTGCCGGCCGCCTGATCGAGCTAACTCCCACAGAGTTTGGATTGTT
>JBBITV010000125.1:2166-9612 GCA_037440585.1 Chloroflexota bacterium | reverse complement strand
CGGCGTCGCACCGGGCAGGCTGCTCGTGGGCGCTGGCCGGTTCGGGGTGGGCAAGGCTGGCGGCAGATCGATCCGCCCACTGGTGGTTGGCAGCGGCGCAGGTGGGATATGGTCCCGGTCCCAGTATCGCTCTGGCCGTGGCTCGGTCCGCCCGGCGGGGGACACGGTCGGGGTGATCAGGCCGGCCAGACCAAGGGTGGACCGCCAGTAGTAGCGTTGCCCGATCCCGCTGTGACAAACGTTGCAGGTCTGCTGATACTCGCTGCGCCTGATCTCGCCATAGTTGCCTAGTGGTGATTCACCCTGAACAATACCGATGGTCGCCCGCGTCATCTTTGGGTAGTTCGTGCCGCCGCGGTGGCTCTTGACGCCATGGGGATCGTGGCAGGTCAGACAGCTTGGCGCGGATTCTCTGCTGCCGTTGCCGTCCGAGTCCCAGCCTGTATTCGACATGTCCAGGTGATCCCAGTGGATGTTAGCCGGCACGTTACCCAAATTGTAGCCCTCGGGACGCTCGTTGCAGAAGTGTGTTTTGATCTGGTCAACGATCAAAGGCGGCCTGGTGTGCGTGAATAGCTGGTTAGAGTACGTCGCGGGCATACCAATAATGCCAGCCTCGTCGTGGCACGCGAAGCACAGTCCGAAGTTGTCCCGGTCGTAGCCACTCACCAGTGAGATCGGGAGCTTAAGACCAGGCTTCAAGCGGAAGGCGCGGGTGAAGTTGTCGGCGCTGGCAGAGTAGCTGTGCGCAACCCCGTCGATGTGCGGCTGCGACGGGTCGTGACAGCCCGTGCAGTCTACTTCCGCACCGCTGCGGCCGTGGCCAGTCACGTTGAAACCGTAGGTGCGGTTGTCGCCCATCACGTTAGGCGCATCGACCCCCTTGACCCTGGAGGTCCCGCCATCGTGGCAGCCCTGGCAACTCAGGCGCGCCTCACCGTACCACTGGGCGCGCGCCTCAGCAACCCCGTCGAAAGGTCCGTCCGGGCTGTGGCAGGCATTGCACGTGGCGGTCTGAGATAGTGGCTTCTCATCCCGGAATTGGAGTTTGCCGTCGACGTGGGTGGGGGCCTCCTGAGCAGTGTGACAGTCCTGGCACACCAGGCCGAAGCCCAGGTGCGTGGCATGGCGGCCTGTCTTCAGGGTGTCGGTATCATTGCCGTGGCAGGTCCCACACTGGCCGCTCTCAGGCCGGTCCCAGACGGGGCTGGCAAACACCACTGGCCCCGGCTGCTCGCGGCTGGCCACGCCGTTGCTGTGGCAGGCCACGTTCGTGCACGTGCGTGTTTCGACGGTGTAGGTCGGCGAGCCTGTGCTGCCAACGGCCGGCCGTTCGTCGATGACCACGTCCTTGGCACCGTTGACGTGTTTCAGGCGAGATACGATGGAGGAATTACTGGCCGCCGTTGCCTTGTGGCAGGTGGCGCAGCCGATGCTGTTGCCGTCGCGCTGGCTGTATTGTGCGACCAGATGCGGGCCGTGGGCGTTGGTCGCTAGCGTATTCACGTCGCCGTGGCAGCCGTTGCAGGTCAGGGTCTTGTTCTCACCCCACTGTGGCCGCGTATAGACGACGGGGTTATTAGCAGGTTTGCCGTTGCTGTGGCAATAGATGTTGCCACAGGTGTTGGTGGCGCGGTCGTAAGTCCCGCTGGCAATCTCGGGCCATGTACTGTCGAAAAAGATGTCCTGGTAGGACGGCGGTTCGGTGATGTGGCCGGTGTAATCCTTGTTCGACTGGTCGTGGCAAGTGAAGCACGAGTAGCCAGCTTGGTCGGGGCCACTGCCCGCGTGTTTGCGGTGCGGCGTAAGTTGATCGTTAAAGCGAGTGTAACCCGGTGCACTGGGCGGCGGCGGCTGGCCGTGGCAGGCATTACACGACGGCATGAAGGCATCCGCAGTCTGGGGTTTGTTGTCCAGGTCGTGGACATGGCAACCCGAACAGTCTCGCCCCTCGTTATGCGGTAGCTTCGCCTCAAAGTTGGCCGAGTTGTTGTGCGTTGTCTGGGTGTGGCAGGTCGTGCAGAGTTGGTTCTTCTTGTTGCCGCCAGGTGCGTCGAAGGAATTCGCGCCCGTTTTGGCAGTAAACTGGATCTCGTTGCCACGGATGGTACCGGCAACCATGTAGATATTGCCCGTACCGTGTGCGTCGTGGCACTCGGTACAGTTAATCGCAAAGGCGGCATATCGCCGGTTGGCGAAGTCATTGCCGTGCTGGCTGACAGGTGTGCCCGGGCCACTACCGCCATGACACTGGAAGCACAAGCCAGGTGACCCGGCCGTGAGGCGGCTCTCATCCCCTGATCGCCCGGTGATGTGGCGGGCGTTCTGGTTGTGGCAGCTCGTACAACTCAGTCCGGCGCCCCGGTTACCAGAGACGGTATAGGTCCCGGTATTGCCGTGCCCCTTTGAGTAAAAGAGGTCTTTGGCGGGCGCCTTCACGCCGCCGCCGCCGGCCTCGCTGGTCGCGGGGTCGCCAGAATTATGACAGTAGAGGCAATTATCGATCCGCTTCCCGCTCGCCCACTTATCCTTGGCCGCACGAGTGCCGTCTGCATTGCCGTGGCAGTTATCACAGGCGTTCGTGTCGCCCAGGCCCTTCTCGTCACGGAACTCCACCCGGCCCGTGCGGTGCGTGCGCCAATCGGTGACGCGCCAGTGGCATGCCTCGCAACTGCCGACCTTGGGACCGTACGTGGCTCTAAAGTGTGCGTTGTGTGCGCCGCTGCCGGGTGGCTGGCCGTGGCAGGCGTCGCAGGTCGGGTTGGGTTCAAATCCATCGGCGTGGGGGTGACAGCGGGTGCACCTGTCACCGTCGAAGTGGGGTGGTGTGGAAACTGCGCTATTGTGAAATTGGGTCTGGGTGTGGCAAACACGGCAGAGGGCTGCGCCACTGACGCCGTCGTCAAAGGAGTCTTGCCCGGTCAGGTTGGCAAAGGTGACCGGGCGACCGCTCACCATCTGGCGGACCAGCCGGATGTTAGTCGTCTTGGCATGGGGCTCGTGGCAGGTGGCGCAAGTATTCTCCCGGTGAGTCCTCGCCTGCTCGGGTCCATGACATTTCGCACACACATCGCCGACATTGGCACTGGCGAGAGCGCGGGGGGTCGGATTGTGCAGCGTATGGCAGATCCGGCAGTAGTTGGTCTGCTCCGAGTACCCGCCGTGAGGCCTCACCCGGGCATCGGCCCAGGCCAACTCGCTGCTACGCAAGGCGATCAGGACGACGGCGAGGCAGATCAGTATTATCCCTACGCGGAGCGGGGTCACGGGGAGCCTTCGAGACCTGTCCTTGAGCACAGCGAAGGACCTGTCCCTGAGCAGAGCGAAGGAATCGAGCGCCTTGAGCATCGCAGCCTCACATCTCATGACAGTTCAAGCAAAGTTTATCGCTGGCCTCACGCAGGGCGTGATCGTTACCGCTCCCATGCGCCTGGTGGCAGCTCTTGCAGTCGACCCGCGGCCGGCCATTGGCGATATCCGCCGGGCGGAAGATAGGATGCGTACCGTGCGCCGGCCGGTCGTGGCAGCGCGTGCAGACCTCCGGTAGAGCCAGCTTGAGCATGGGTGTGTCTACGGCGGCGTGTGGCGAGTGGCAGGTGGTGCACAATGTGGCGTTCCGCAAGCCCTGATCCGCAGTTTGGGCGTGAGGGCTCAGGCTGGCAAACTGCTCAGCCGGGCCGCTGTGGCATTGGATACAAAGTTGAGGCACGCCGGTCAGCAGCAGACGCCGCAATGGGGCAGTGTGCGGACTGTGACAACTGGTACACCGGCCAGTCTCGAACGGTGGGTGGACCACAGCCGCGTTCAATTCGTCCATCTGGGCTGGGTGGCAGGCGGTGCACAAATCCGGAGGCTGGGCGCGCAGCAGGCGGTTGTAGTCCGATCCATGAGGTTTGTGGCAACCGCTGCATTCCCCGGCACCGAAGGGTGGATGCGTTGCGCCCGGTGGCGTTGTAGGCTTCAGATTGTTGTGGCAGCCAAAGCAGGTTTCGGCCTCAGTCTTGCGCAGCAAGGGCGCATTCACCGAACTATGCCCGGTATGACACCCATCGCAGTAGCCAGCGGCCACTGGCGGGTGGGCCACTTTCGCATCCTGCGCACCCGGGGCGGCGTGGCAGGCCACACACAATTGGCTCGGCGCAGCAGTCAGCAGTTTTTCGTTGGGCGAGCCATGTGGCCGGTGGCAGGCAATGCATTGACTTTCTTCAAAGGGCTTGTGCTGCCTGGCCTCTGGTGCTGGCTGCACCTGTGGCCCGTGGCAAGCCAGGCACAATAGATTAGGCTCGGCGCGGAGCAGGAAGACCCGGTCACTGGCATGGGGATCGTGGCACGCGGTACAATCCCTGTTCACGAACGGTGAGTGGCTCACCACAAACTCGGTCTGCCCCTTGACGGACGTATGACATAAGATACACAACTCTGTACGCTCTTGTTTCAGCGCCATAGGGTTGCGCACGTCGTCAACGTTGTGGCAGACGTTGCAAGCGCCTCGCGCGAAAGGTTCATGGATATAATTCTTGCCGGCCACGCTGATAGCGCTGGTGGGTCGAGGGGGAGGGATAGGGCCGGCCACGGGCGTGCCTGTAGCGCCGGGGATGCCTCCAACCCCAGGCCGGGGGACAGGCGTCGCCGTCGGCGCCGGCTTGGATTCGAACAGCGAGCACCCGGCCAGCAAGCCCAAACTGACCAGGATGAGGCTGAGAACCACAACCAGGAACTTCCGGTTGGTGGTGCTTGCGTGTTTCAAGCCACGCTCCTTCACGACGAGTTGAAACTGTTCATACGTGGGCAAGGGAGGGCTACAGGTTAAAGCCCCTGCGACCCTCCCTGCAATCGAGCACGTGCGAGACGGCAACTCGACACGTGCCAGGTCATGTCTATTGTTCAGCAAGGCCCGGGGACGGGCTCAGTACCACGGTGGCCGGGCCTTGCTCGCGAATCACACGCCCTTAACGCGAGGCTGGGGCGTAAGTGATCCGCAGTTTCGGCGGGGCCCAGGCGTTCCAGGAGAAGATCTGGCGCGCGTAGGCCGCCGGGGTCGTCCCGTCCAGCCGGAACGACAGCTTGCCCGTGCTGGACAGCCGCTGCTGCACGACCGCCAGTTGCGTCTCGCTGAATTGGAACGTGTTGACCCTGCCGACCCCCACGTCAGCCTTGCTCAGGACGGGTGGGATAGCGGCAACCACGCGGGCATGGTGTACCTGCCAGTACCCGAACCCCATCCTCGCCCAACTGGCGTCGACGGCGGAGTCCAACAGGTTCAGGCTCCACAGACCGCTGGCTACCGGGTCCAGGTAGCGGGCGGAGCGGCCTAGCAACTCGACCTCGGCACTCAGAATATGGGCGTCGGCCGGGAGCCTATCCAATACGTCGAACTGGGTCACGCCGTGGAAGATGCGTGGCATCTGCGGCCGGGTATCCGCGCCGGTCCACATGTCCGCCTTGCCGAAGAAGCCGCTCAGGATCTCGCGACTATCGACGTAACCTGTGAGGCGGCGTTCGGCCAGGACCTGGACCGTCACCGGCGTTGGTGTACTGGTCGGCGTGGCGGTGGGTGTTGAAGTGGGCGTGGGCAACTGTTGCTCGATGATAAGCGGTGCGCCAAATCTGTCCGCGGTCGTGGTGAGGGTGTAGCCGCCATAGGTGCAATCGCCCTGCGTGATGACTTTCACCCTGGCGTCCACCCGGAGATGGTGGGTGGTGTTGGGTAGGAGTGTCACGTTCACCAGCGCAGGGTGCGCGTAAGCGTCAAAGCTGCCAGTGACGGTGAAGATGCCCGACTCGGCGGTGACGGTTACGGCTTCGCCATTCCCGATACGGACGGTGACGATTTGTGAAAGTTGATCGGTGGGCGAGGTGACTGGGTCAACCCAGAGAGGTTCCGGCGTGGCCTGCGGACACTGGGTCGGGGTGCTCGTCGGCGTGGTGGTGGGCGTGGACGTGTCGGTCGCGGTGCTGGTCGGCGTAGTGGTGGGCGTGGACGTGTTGGTCGCAGTGCTGGTCGGGGTGGCCGTAGGCGTGGGTGTAGCTGGCTGCTCCCTGTCACCCGCAAAATCGCTGACCACCTGAAGCCGGGGCTAATTGAACTCTCTTGATCCAGGTTAATGTACAGGGTCTGGCCGGGGTTGATGGTCCTGTTCAGACTCGTTATAAGCCCACTCTGGTCGTACACATCGACCACCAGGTTCGTGGTGCCCGTAGCCGTGTTCCAGTTGGTAACGGCGATCTCCGAAGTCAGGCCGTTGCTCCGCTTCAGCAGACTACCCAGAGCGATCTCCTCGACGCCTTCCACCTGGGGCGCAGGGAAAAGGGTATACATCAATCGCTCAACGACTTCTTCCTCTGTCTGGCTGCTGTACTTGATCAGCTCGGCCACGGCGGAGATGGGCGGCGGCGCGTCGCCCTCGGTGGAGAAGGACGGCGGCTCACCGCGCTCGGCATCCACCCGGATCGAGCCGATGGCCTGGCCAGTCTGGGCGCCGCTGATCCGGAGTTCGTAGGGTTCAATGCCTCGCGGGCAGATGGGATAGCTGCGCCTGGCAACTTCGACTCCTGTGTCATCCAGGAAAGTCACCCGGACGTTCGCCCACTGCTGTGGGTCGAAGTTGAAAACAATGACCCGCGTGGTCCAGCCCTGGGTCTCACGGTAGAACAGGGGGCCGTAGGCGACGGCCTGGTAGGGCTGGAAGTTCAATTCCGGCACGGGGGCGGGTTGGGCAGGGATTGAACCGAGGGTGTCTCTCCCTGGGCTGTCAGAGGTGATTGCCAACGGCTGCGAGGCGACCACGTGAACGGAGCCCACAAAGCCTGGCCCGACACAAGCGGCACTGTTATAAGCACGGCTTTCGCCGACTGCCAGGGCCGGGATATTACAAATCGAGGCGTACTGACATTCTGCCTGCTGACAAAAAATGGAGTTGGACCGAGGCGGGCTGTTCTCCGACGTTCTGGATGTGCAGCCAGGAGGTCTGGCCCAAGAAGGCCGCGTAGATCGGGCTAGCTTCATATTCGTAGCTCCCGGAAACAGGGTCGCGCCATCCCAGGTCCGCACCCGTCATGGCCTCGTATCCGCTGTTGACATCGATGGGATCTGGAATACCAGGACCACTACGCACGACGGCGCCTACCAGCGGCTGGCCCGTGCCCAGGGGGCTGCCGGGTGCTGGTGGGAAACTCGACGAGGTGAAGTCACAGGTCTGAGTGATCGGGACCGAGTACACAATCGCCGAGGTGGCCCATGTTGGCAACTGGTCCTGGGTAAAGTACCAGACGCCACCCGGGCCAAGGCTGCCGGTGCATTCCACCTTGCCCGGCTCGCTCAGTCCGGACGCAGTCGGCCACACAAACATCACAGCTTGCCGGGACGACTCAACGTGGGAATAGACGGGACACTTGGATGAGGCTATACTACAATACGGAATCTGGCTATAACGGTCGAGCCGTGAA
>JBBITV010000125.1:0-2153 GCA_037440585.1 Chloroflexota bacterium | reverse complement strand
CAGGATTTGACAAGATACAGACCAGCGCCAATATCGAACGAATCTTGCCATATTGATTAAAATCTAGTATTAATTGCTTGACAATTCTGAATAATTGTGATATAATTTGGCTATCTCTGTGACGAGGTGGCCGATGCGCAAGATCCTTGAACAATGTCCAGCCTGTGGTAGCTCGCTTATGATCACTGGCCTCCGCTGCACTCAGTGTGAGACCGAGGTGCGCGGCCAGTTCATACCGGGCAAGTTGTCCGCCCTCTCCGAGGAACAACTGACCTTCGTCCAGATTTTCCTGCGCGCCCGGGGCAATCTCAGCGAAGTCGAAAAAGTCCTGGGCATATCTTATCCCACCATCCGCAACAAGCTAGACGAGATCGTCAAAGTGCTCGACCGGGCCGAAGCGGCCCCAGTCTCAGCGCCGCCTCTGGAGGCCCTGCGCCGCGCGATCCTGGAGCAGGTCGCGTCTGGCGCGATCCCGGCGACTGAGGGTCTGGAGCGATTGCGGAACTTGAAAGGAGCAAGCTGATGGCAGATATTCGACGAACCTGGCCACTGGACACCTTCGACGCCATCGCTATCTTTGCGGCGAGCTGCGACCTTGAAGTTGAAGGGACAGACGGGCAGGAAGTGGTCCTGGAAGGCGAGAGCGAGTCCAGTTTTCCACGTGACCCTTCGTTTCACTCAGGGCAGGCTCTTGACGTGCAGCAAACTGGACCGTGGCTGCGTGTTCAGGCTTTGGGCCGTGCGGGTGAAACAGAGCTGCGCTTGTGGCTGCCGCGCCAGAAACCGTGGGTCTTGGAGTTTGGTGCCGCTCAGGGGGACGTGCAGATCCGCGGCGTGCAGGCGCGTACGCACGTGAATCTCGGCAAGGGCAATGTCGAGATCAAGGATTCCCAGGGGGTGTTCGCGGTCCACGCCGGCAAGGGCAACGTCAGGCTGGAGCGGTGTGCTGAGGCGGCGGTCCCCGAGCGACCAGCCATGCCCCAGCCGGAGATGGCGGCTGCCGGAACAGTTGGCGCGTTCGCCTGGGCCTGTGGCCCAGGCGAGGGTTGGCCCGGCTTTGGACCAGGCGCGGGCCGGCGCTGGCGCGCGTGGGTCCAGGACTGGATCGGTGATTTGCCGTGGCAGGAGTGGGTCGGTACCGCCTGGGAAAAGTGGGGCCAGTTCTTAGGTGCAACCGGTCAGGGGGTGAACGTAGGTTTGGCTAAAGGCGACGTAACGCTTCGCGACGTCAACGCTCGCTCGTGCCAGGTCGGGATCGGCAGCGGCGATTTCGATCTACACGGTGGGCAGGTCGACGGCCTCCAGGCGCACCTGGGCCACGGCGACGTCAACTGCGACGCGGCCCCGGCGGCCCAGGCTAGTTGGTCCATCGACACGAAACACGGCGACATCCAGCTCGACCTGCCGGCCGATGCCGAAGCACGCCTGGACGTGGCGACCCGCCACGGCGAAATCCGGTCTGATTTTCCCCTCGTGCGCACCAGCCGGCCCGGGCCGGAAGCCCGCCACGGCCGGCGTATGGTGGGCGCCATCGGCCAGGGCGACAACCCGGCGCAGATCAGCCTCTCCACTGTTCGCGGTGACATCACGATCCGGCGGGTGGGGGGGGCGCGTGCGGAAACGCGTGAACCTGGGGAGCAGGGTAGCAGGGAAGCAGAGGAGCAGAGGAGCGGAGGAGCAGAGGAGCAGGCCCCGGCCGGTCCTGGTGATGGGCCACAGCCCGTGGTCGATGCGCGCTTAGCGATCCTGGAGAGCCTGAGCCGGGGTGAGATTACCGTTGAGGAGGCGGCGCGGTTGCTCGAGCGGACGTAGAGCGTTTGGAACACGCAGGTCTCTGATTTTCACGCTCACTTTACGCAACTTTCACCCTCAGTTTAGGCCCAAAATCCCCAATCCTGGTACAATGTGAGCAGTGGGCGTTAGTCTGCCAACGTGCTAACGTGCCAACGTTTCCAGCAAAGGAGGCCTGCTCATGCACCGCCATCCCCTCGCTATTGTACGTCCCTTCGTCGCTCTGTCTTTCGGATTTGTGGTACTCACCCTGGCCGTGCTCGGTTTGCGAGCCGGACGTGTGGCCGAGGCGGTCGAAGCGCCGCCACTGCCCAAGATCGCGGGCCGCGTTGCCAACGGCGACCTGCCGGTTCCGCCCGGCC
>JBBITV010000124.1:4654-9632 GCA_037440585.1 Chloroflexota bacterium | reverse complement strand
AACGCGGCTGGATGAGCTGATTCAGTCTGGCCCGAATTTCCCCTGCCAGGTCGCTGTGAAAATCTGGCCACAGTTCTGGCCGTTCAATATAGGGATCCATTCCAGGAAATGGTGAGGGCATGGCACACCTCTTCGCTCACGGTCTCTTTTGTCAAGCAAAGTATAGCATACAAGGGGTGGGTGGGCAATCTGGAACGCGCAGCCCCGGGGCGGTGTCGACAATCACGATCGTCATCGGCCCTTCTGGGGAGATTGCCTAGAAGCTCCTGGATGCGCGGAAGCATCTCTATGGAATCTGCAGCACACCCGCTCCCCGAATCTTACCGGCTTTCAACAACTGGAGGGCATGGTTCGCTTCTGCCAGCGGAAACACTTCGACTTCTGTCCGGATCGGGATCTCGCCTGCCAGGTGCAGCAACTCCTCCGCATCCTGCCGGGTGCTGTTGGCGACGCTGCGGAGAGTGCGCTCGCCGTAGATAAGATTGTAGTCCATCTCCGGGATGGGGCTCATGTAAATGCCGGCCAGGGCCAGGGTGCCGCCCTTATCGAGGACGCGCAGGGCGTCCAACACCAGGCGACCTGCGGGCGCGAAGATGATTCCGCTCCGGATGCGCCCAGGCGGCTCGTCCTCGGCGCGTCCAGCCCACGCAGCGCCCAGCTCTTTGGCCAGCCGCCGGTGCTCCTCGCTCCGCGTGAACACGAATACTTCGCATTTCCAGTAGACCGCGACCTGGATAGCGATGTGGGCCGACGCGCCGAAGCCGTAGAGGCCGAGGCGTTGCCCGGGCCGGATCTCGCTCAATCTGAGTGCGCGATAACCGATAATCCCGGCGCAGAGTAGGGGCGCAGCCTCGGCATCCGAGAAGCCCTCCGGGATCGTATAGGCGAAGTCCTCAGAAACAACTGTGTATTGGGCATAGCCACCGTCTACGTGCAGGCCAGTGAAGCGGATATTCTCGCATAGATTCTCGTCGCCACGGAGGCAGTAGGGACAGTTCTGGTCGGTGGCGTTAAGCCACGGCACGCCAACCCGGTCACCAATTTTATAGCGTGTGACACCCGGGCCGGTGCGATCAACCTGGCCGACGATCTGGTGCCCTGGCACGACCGGCAGCTTGGGGAGGGCCAGCTCGCCCTCGACGGTGTGCAGGTCGGTGTGGCACAGGCCACAGGTGTGGATGCGGATGCGGATCTGGCTGGGGCCGGGTTCAGGGTCAGGTAAGTCTATGGCGTGCAAAGGTTTTTGTTCTACCGGTGAAGGATTTCTAAGGATCATCGCTTGCATGGTAATCAAGCTCCTTAACGACAAGGAATCTGGAGTGCAGGCTTATGAAGTTTAACAAAATAATCGGGGTGCAGACCCAGCGGCTCTGACGGGAGCACTCCGGCCTCAAACGCCGGAGCTTGGTACGACCGGTGGTACTCGGCCGCGATCCGGTCACAAGCCTTCGGGCTGAGGCCCTCAAGGCCGAAGGCTTGCCGCGACCGGTGTGCTGTAGCCGCCACCCCGTCGCACGCTATGGCGTTGAGGCCATAGTGGTCCAATACAAGATCGGCTTCGGATGTGAAAGCCTGTCAACATGTGGGTAGATTCTACACGTTTCAGGCCATAGTGCTGCAATGAGAAAGTGGCTTCGTCAGTGACCCGATTATTTTCTTAACGTTCATAAGCTTGCACTCCGGTTATCCCTTGGCTGCCTGGTACAGCGCATCGATCACCCGCATATTATTCCGCCCGTCCTCAGGCGGATATCGCAAGGGCTGCCCCGTCAGGATGCAGTCGGCGAAATGCTCGACCATGCGCTGGTAGTGGTTCGCGCCCGGGATGACAAGGGTTTCGGACTCATCTCCTCGAGTCAGAACGATGGGTGCCGGGTCGGTGCGCGGGATGAATGGCTTTATGATCTCAATCTTGCCCACATTGCCAACAATCTCGACAGACTGGCGGAATAGGCTGCGGAAGCCGCAGTCAATGATCGCGATCTCGTCGCCAGGAAAACGGAGCAGTCCGGCGAGGAGCTCATCGACCCGACTGGCGTGGCCGAAGTAGGCCATAGCCTGCACCGCCACCGGCTCAGCGGACGTAACAAACCGGGCCACGTTGACCCCGTAACAGCCGACATCCATGAGCGCCCCACCGCCCAGCTCGGGACGCAGCCGGATATTGTCTGGATCGGACATAACAAAGGTGAAGGAGGCCCGGATGATCTGCACCTGTCCAACGGCGCCGCTCTCGATCAACTCCTTCACTTGGGTCATCTGTGGATGGAAGCGGTACATGAAGGCTTCCATGAGCAGGACACCATGTTGCTGGCAGGCGGCGATCATCTCGTCGCACTCGGCGGCGTTGAGGGCGAGCGGCTTCTCGCATAGGACGTGCTTGCTCTTCTCGGCGGCGCGGATCGTCCACTCACGGTGGAGGCTGTTGGGCAGCGGGTTGTAGATGGCCTGAACGTCCGGATCGTCCAGGAGTGCCTCGTAGCTGCCGTAGGCGCGCGGGATGCCGAATTGTGCGGCCACCTGGCGCGCCGCCGCCAGATCGCGGCTGCAGATGGCCAGCGCGGTACCATTACTGGATGCCTGGATGGCGGGAATGACGGACTTCGTGCCGATACGGGCGGTGCTTAGAATGCCCCAGTTCAGCATAACTCACCCCTTTAGACCTGTCAGGTCGGTTGTTAGAGCCTGGCGAATCGCCGGTGTTAAGCGCACCAGGAAATCGTGGACTGGCTCCAGGCCCAGCCCAACCAGCGCCCAAACCGGTGCATAGTCTAGCCGGATGAAGCCATGCACGTGCCAGCGGCTGTATTGAGTATAATCCCAAGGACAGGTTCCCGTCAAGCGTTTGAGCAACCAGCCTGAGGTGTACTCCAAGGAGAAGAAGCCAGCCATGTAGGTCACGGCGCGGAGCGGCCACGGGCGGCTACGCAGGGCATCGTGGACGGGCTCGTAGAGGGGTGCGATGAGGCCATAAATCGGGAACATCCACAGGGACGTCGTGCCGGCCAGCTTCCAATCGCGCTGGCGGCCGAGCAGCTTGCCGGTCAGGGCTGTCCAGATGATCTCCCCACCCCAACCCCCGAGGCCGTAGAGGATGAAACGGATGAACATGTCAGTCTACTCCGGCAAGCGGAGCTTCATCCAGGGATTCGTGTTGTGGAAATTGGCCACGATGCTGCCGGGCGGCACCAGTTCGTCCATGCGTGCCCGGTCCTCGTCGGACAGAGACATGTCGAGCACGGGCAGCGCGTCCTGGAGATGCGCCATGGTGCGCGGGCCGATAATCGGCGCGGTGACGCCGGGTTGGTCCTTGACCCATAGGAGGGCCAGTTGGCTAGCGCTCATCCCGCGTGCTGCAGCCAGGCTAGCCAGTTTCTCGGCGACTTCCAGGCCGCGCCGCGTCAGCCGGTCAGCGAAGGCGCCACCCTGGCGCGCCGCACGGGAGTCGGACGGAAGTGGCCCGTCCTTCGGATAGCGCCCAGCCAGCATGCCCATCGCCAGGGGCGACCAGGGTAGGATGCCCAGCCCGTACTTGAGACACAGGGGCACCAGGTCATTCTCGATGAATCGGTCGAGGAGATTATAGGGTGGCTGCTCAGTGACATAACGAACGAGATTGTATTTCTCGCTGATGGCCAATGCCTCCATGACCATCCAGGCCGGATGGGTCGAGCAGCCGACGTAGAGCACTTTGCCCTGCCGGACCAGGTCGTCCAGGGCGCGCAGGGTTTCGTCCTGGGGAATTGCCAACGAGGGGCGGTGGATCTGATAAAGGTCGATGCGGTCGGTCTGCAGGCGACGCAAAGAATCTTCGCAGGCGCGTAAAATGTGATAGCGGCTGTTGCCCTGGTCGTTCGGGCCAGGGCCGACTGGGTAGTGGACCTTAGTCGCCAGGATGATCTCATTGCGCCGCCCGTTGGCCCTGAGCGCCCGGCCGACAATGCGCTCGCTCTCACCGCCGACGTACATGTTGGCTGTGTCGATGAAATTGATGCCGGCATCCAGGGCGACGTTGATGATGCGGTGGGATTCGTCTTCGGGGGTCGGGCCGCCGAAGTTCATGGCTCCCAGGCACAGGGGAGAGACCTGGACGCCGGTGCGGCCGAGGGATCGGTATTGCATGGTTAACTCCTTTCCGTTCGTAGTGCGCGCTTCAGCGCAGCAGAGACCTTATGCTACCCGCGCCCCCGAAAGGTGCTGAAGCGCCTACTACGAACCTATAATGTCCGGGCGGTCTCCGTGCTCACCTGGACTGGTTCCAAGGGGCGCCCTTCCAGGGTTTCCATCGCCTGGCGGACCGAATCCGGGATGGGCGCCTTCCGGCCCGCCCGGTAGTCATAAGAGACCACGACCCCGAACGCCTCAGCCGCCACCTGGCCGGTCTTCTGGCTAACGATGCGATACTCGTGTTCAAATCGATCGGCTTTCATCCAATTGACCCGTACGCCCACCGTGACAGTGTCTGGGTAAGTCAGCGCCTTTCGAAAGTCGCACCGCGTCGAAGCCAGGATCGGTCCGACGCCTGTCTCGGCCATGACTTGGAGGAAACCAGTGCGCTCGAAGTAGGCAACACGCGCGCTCTCGCAATAGCGGAAGTAGACGATATTGTTCACATGCCCCATGGCATCCATCTCACCCCAAGCGACGGGGATTTCGATGACAACAGGAAAACCGTCAAGGTGTTGGGACATCGTTATGGCTCCTGTTCTCCTGGGTTCCTCTGAGTTCCTACGAGTTCCCCTGCTCCATCCACCGCCTGGCATACATAAATCTCCGGTTTGAAACCCGTGGCCTTCGCATAGCCGTTGGCTACCACCGTGACGAACTGCTCCACAGCATCATCACGGACAAGACTGACGGTGCAGCCGCCGAAGCCGGCGCCGGTCATACGCGACCCGTAACAGCCGGGTGTATGTTGTGCCAGCTCGACCAGGGTGTCCAACGCCGGGCTGCTCACCTCGTAGTCGTCGCGCAAGCT
>JBBITV010000124.1:0-4644 GCA_037440585.1 Chloroflexota bacterium | reverse complement strand
ACTGATCCATGAGCCGGCCGACCTCAGCAAAGTCCCCAGCCCGCAGGGCATCCACCGCAGCCAGCGTGCGCGCATTCTCGGTGACCACGTGCTGTGCACGTTGATAGACTTCCAGGGGCAGGTGGTCGCCGTATTCGCCCAGGTCGCTGGGGCGGACGTCTCGTAGGGCGCGGATACCGGGTAGGAAGCCCTGTAGGATATGCACAGCCTCCTCGCATTGTTGGCGTCGCAGGTTGTACTCCGAACTGACCAACTGTCGCCGCACCATTGTGTCGGCGACGACGATCTTGGCGCTTGCTGGCAGCGGCACCAATTCGTAAGCCAGGCTGCGGCAGTCGATGAGCAGGGCATGGCCGCGCCGGCCCAGGCTCGCAACGATTTGATCCATGATCCCGCACTGGGTGCCCACGAATTCGTTTTCCGCCCGTTGTGAGAGCAAGGCAAGCTCGACGGACGTGAGGTCCAGATTGCCCAGCACTCGAAAGGTGCAGGCTGTAGCCACCTCGATGGCGGCAGACGAACTGAGACCGGACCCCATAGGCACGTCTCCCGCGATGGCGGCGTCGATGCCAGGAAGACGGTAGCCGGCTTGTTCCAAAACCCAGGCGACACCTCGCACATAGTTGCTCCAGGGTTGATCGGCAGAGGGCTGGATGTCGTCTAGTGGAAAGTGGGTCAGTGCGTCAAAGTTGGCGGATGAGAGCTGCACCTCGCGGTCCGGGCGCAGGCGTGCGGCGATCCATACTTCGCGGTTGATCGCCACCGGGAGTACAAAGCCTTGGTTATAATCGGTGTGCTCCCCGATCAGGTTTACGCGGCCTGGCGCGCGAAACAGGCGAAACTCGCCGGCGCTAAACGTGCGCCTGAATCGGTCTATCGCTTGTTGGCGTACTATACTCTGAAACATTTGTATTTGGTGCTTCTTGTGGTGCCGGAAGTCTAGCACAAAAACGGGAGTGGGTCAATCTTCCAGATCTCATATGCAATGTTGACGTGAGAGGGGTTCGCATTTATAATAAAACCGCGCGCGATTCGCTTGAATGACCAATTTGGGATTCGGTCCCTTTGCTTTGCTCAGAGCAGGCTATTGGTCACTGTTCCGGAGGTGTTTTGATGGACGCTCAAACTCTCGTTGCCTGGCGGGACGTTGCCCTCATCCTCTTGGTCATAGAGGTGTTCATCGTGGCTCTGGTTCCACTGGTTCTGTCCTACTTCGCCATCCGTGGCTTGCGTGTTGCCCGGGCCAGGTTTATCCAACATATCCCAATAGGACAGCGTTACGTTAAACGAACGGAACAGGTGACCAGGCGCGTCTCGAATATCCTGGTGGCGCCACCTATCCGAGTAATTAGCACGGTCCAGGGTGTCCGTACGGCCTTCCGTACTGCCTTCCGCCATTCAGCCAGCAGCAGCGCACGCATCTAAAAATGGCCAATAACCAACGACGAGCGACGAACGAAGTCCATGTTTGTCTTTCGTCGCGGTGTGCGCACTACACCCTGCGCGCGATTTTTCTCCTTACATTCACCCTAATCTTCGGCCCGGCGCTTCCTCCGCCCGCCGACCTTGGTCCACAGCAGACGGTGATTACCACGAATCCCAAAATTGGCGTGCACACGCGTTTGACCGACGAGGTTGAGCCGGGGAAGATCAAGCGGACGTTGAGTATGGTCCGCGAGATGGGTGCGAGTTGGGTCGTGGAGTATTTCCCCTGGGCGTATTATGAGCCGTCGCCTGGCCGCTTCGACTGGAGTCATGCCGATCTGGTAGTCGACCACGCGCGGCGCCAGGGCCTGACGCTGATCGCCCGCCTGGACTTTGTGCCGGGCTGGGCACGACCCAGGGAGACCACTCCGCGCTACCTGGACGAAGACCACTTTGAGGCTTACGCGCGCTTCGTGGGCGAGTTCGTGCGCCACTTTCGTGGGCGGGTCGGCCACGTCGTCATCTGGAATGAGCCGAACCTGAGCTTCGAGTGGGGCTACCGCCCGGTCGATCCCGCGGCCTACGTGCGGCTGCTACGGCTGGCTTACGCCCGTGCCAAGGCCGCCGACTCGCAGGTCCAGGTGTTGGCCGCCGGGCTGGCGCCGACGCTTCTGCCGCCCGGCAGCCCGGACGGGATGAACGACCTGGATTATCTGCAGCGCATGTATGACGCGGGTGCTGCGGGTGCATTCGACGCCCTCGCTGCCCACACCTACGGCTGGAAGTTCCCGGCCGACGAGCCGCCCTCGCCCGATACGGTCAACTTTCGCCGGGTCGAGCTGCTGCGCGAGATCATGGTCCGCAACGGCGATGCCGTCAAGCCCATCCTGATCACCGAGGGCGGCTGGAACGATCATCCGCGCTGGACCCGGGCCGTCCGCCCGGCCCAGCGTGCTGCCTACACCGTCCAGGCGTACGACCTGGCACGCACCTGGCCCTGGTGAGACGCCGTCGCTTTATGGGCCTTCCGCTTCCCCTGGCAAAGCCATACCTACCAGGACTACTTCGCCTTCGTAGACGTTGATTTCGTGCCCAGGCCGATCTACCAGGAAGTGCAACGCTACGCACGAGGAGAAGAACCAGGTGGCGGATAACTTCCATCCCCTCTCCCTTCATCCCCTCTCCCTTTGGGAGAGGGTTAGGGTGAGGGTGATTTCACGAATCCCTCGAGTTTTTGGCTGGATGAGGCGGAGTGTTCCCTCACCCCAGCCCTTTCCCAAAGAGAGAGGGAGGCGCTGGTGGGTGGCTGCGCTTGGTCTGCTGCTAACCGCCCTTGCCATTCTGTTGCTCTGGCCCGGCAGTCCGGTGGCACAGCGCCTGCAGCGCGACGTCGTCTGGGAGCGGGTGCAGCGTGAAAGGACGCTGCGCATCGGCCTGGACCCAGGCTTCCCGCCTTTCGAGTACGAAGATGGGAATGGCGTCCTCGTCGGGTTTGACGTGGACCTGGCGCGGGCGTTGGCAGACCGGCTAGGCGTCTGGGCCGAATTCGTCCCGATTCATCTGGACGGCCTGATCGATGCTCTCCAGGCGCAACGCATCGACGTCGCCATATCGGCTTTGCCACTCGATCCACGGTTGACGCAGGACGTACACTACACGCCCCCGTACTTCAATGCGGGCCAGGTGCTCGTGGTCCGCGAAGGTGAAACCGCCATCGAGCGTGTGGATGACCTGGCGGGGCGGCGGCTGGTGGTAGAGTGGGGCTCGTCGGGGGACGTGGAGGCGCGGCGGCTGCGGCCGCGGCTGGCCCTGACGCTGATTCCGGTCGATACTCCACAGACGGCCCTCAACACAGTACGTGAGGGCCGGGCGGATGCGGCGCTGGTGGATGCCGTCTCGGCGGCGAGTCTCGGTCGGACAGCGAGTGGGCTCAAGACCGTCGGCGGCCCGGTGACAGATGAGCCATACGTGATCGCTGTCGGGCGAGGGAGCCCGCGTCTGTGGCAAGCCATTAACGAAGCGCTATCGGTGTTGCAACAGGAAGGGATACTAGATCGCCTGAGACAAACCTGGTTTTGACTCGATTTGCGTGTGCCCTAAAACCGAGTATAATGGCGAGAAGGGGAGGGTGAATGATTTATGACACTGGCTACTCCGAAACAGCAATCAACACGGACAACCCAATCGGTCAAAGAGTGGCTCTACGCCTGGCTTGAAGAAACGACATGGAGCGAGGAAGCCTACCTGGCCCTGGCTGACGCGAATCGCCTGTGTGAATTATCCGACGGCAAAGTGGAGGTGCTCGAAATGCCCACGCCCGAGCATCAGCGTATCGTTCGCCGGTTGGTAAGTAGTTTTGAGAATCGGCTATCTGAGCACCAGGCGGGTGAGTTACTATTCGCCCCGACGCCAGTGCGTTTGTGGCCGGGCAAGTTTCGAGAGCCTGATATTATCATCTATCTCGCGGATCATCTCGACCGTATCGGTAAATCCTTTAGCGGACCGCCGGATTTGGCTGTTGAAGTTCTATCACCCAGAACGAGAGAAGCCGATTTGACGACCAAGTTTCGAGAATATGCCCAAGCGGGTGTAAGTGAGTATTGGCTTGTCGACCCCGAGGTGCGTGGTATCCAGGTATATATCCTTGTAGAAGGAGTCTACAGAGCGCTGGGACACTTTGGCCCGGGCCAAAAGGTACACTCGTCGTTGCTACCTGGTTTCGAGGTCGATGTGGATGCGATCTTGCCTGAAACAAAAGGGGCATGAAGTCGTCGCCTATCTTTATCCTGCTGGCCCTGGCTTTTTTCTTCGTGCTTTCCGGCTGCTGGATCGGCCCCTTCGGCCCGACGCCCACTCTAGCCCCCACCCCGACTCCAGCCCGTGTATTCGGTGCCCAGCCACCCACAGTCACTTTGCACGCCACCGGGCAGGTTCAAACTGGCAAGTTGGGGAGCTATTGTTGGGGCCAACCCCCTGGTTCCGCTGTCTGCGCCGACGCCATCGGCCTCCTCGTGCCCGAAGAGCCCATCACGATCACCCGGGGCAGCCTCGTCGCCTTCCAGATTGCTGAGAACGCCGCGCCGCTCGAGCTGACCCGCGACCGGATGCGGCCCGGCATGTACCGCGGACAGTTCGTCGTCCGCCGCGAGGGAGACTATCGCCTGGAGCTCCCGCTGGGGGACGGGGGCGAGGAACCACTTTCCAAGGTGATCAAAGTGG
>JBBITV010000123.1:0-9639 GCA_037440585.1 Chloroflexota bacterium | reverse complement strand
GGGAGCCCAACGCGCATGAAGAAGCGAGCAAAGGCCTGGGCCAGATGTTCACGGTAAGGTGGGAGTAGACGAAGACGAGGTGATTGCCTCACCGCGAGTTCCTTGACGAAGTCAAACGGCAGGCCAAAGACCTAGCTCGTCCACGAGTTCCAACGTGATGTTCGGTTGGGCTCGCCCCGCATAACGGACCCGCAAGGTAGTCTCAAACACCCGTTTGGGTGGTAAATGGGCGATAGCTTCTCGTTCAACATCGAAATCGATGGGAGTTGGCTGAGTTTCCACAACCGTATGCCAGAACTCATCCATTGCATGTTGAATCAGGCGATCAAAGTCGGTAACTGGCGGGTTTCTGTACGTTCTACTCATGAACGACTCCGTTCTAACTCATGGATGACCGATATGGTGCAAATATACACCTTATTCGCCAGATAGTAAAATCCGCAGCGCCCGCTGGGCATTAACAGCATTGGGCTCGGCAGTGCATTTGCTGAACCAGTAGTATGCTTCCTCGGATGGCATAGCACGCAGGGCGATGGAGATCACCTCAACACGGTTCAGACGGGTCAATGGTTTGATCGTCAAAAAGAGCAATCCCAGGCGCACTCCGGTCTCCTCGTCCAGGCGGAAAGGCTGCCTGCGTTCCCGTGACAGGTCAGTCGCCTTGTAGCCTGCCTTGCGCAATGCCTCCAGCACATGATCGGCTACGGCGCGCAGTGAATCACCGGCCAATTCTACCAACCGTTGAGGCTTCGTCGGGCCACTGTTGGCGGCCACCGGCCACTGGTAGAGCGCCAGGCTGTAGTTATCGCTGTTGCGGGGTACGACACGTAGCTCGAAAGGCTTTTCGGGATCGCAGCCCACCTCGGCCCCGACCTGGTACAGTTCTACAGGGGTAGGTTTGCGATGTTTGGGCTCTCTTTGCGGCTTTGGTTGACGGGAGACGGGCATAGTCTCCCGTCGGGGTGATAGGACAAGCTCGTCAGGGATGCTGAACAGGCCCAGGTGACCCGGCATCGGGATGGGCTCCGGCAGACGCTGGGGATTGGCCAGCCGCCAACCTAGCAGGTCGCCGGGGAAGGGTCCTAAACCCAGATGCTGATCACGCAGAGCTTCCCAGAGTTGATCGTCCAGCGTCACCATCTCCACGATCTCTACCGTCCCTACGAGTGCGCCTCGCGTCAGGCTGGCCGGGTCCAGGCCGTAGGCTGCGCAGGCTGCTTCCTTGAGTGTTTGGCCCGCATGAATGGCGATGCGGCCCCGGTAATTCGTCGGCCAGGTGCGTAGCTCAATGGTTTTGCGTCCCTGGAGGATGAGTTCAGCCCAGGGTTGTCGGATGGAAAGTGCTTTCATAGCTCTCTGTCTAGTGGGGCAGGCTTTCTAGCCTGCCTATGGGAGCAGACTGGAAAGTCTGCTCCACTCTGTGGGCCGGCTGTCTAGCCTGCCCAAGCGGGCAGACTGGAAAGTCTGCCCCACATTACTCAACCGGCTCCCCGTCTAAAACCATACGCCCTAAGCTCAGCCTGGTGAAGACCTCGTGGATCGTCTGAAACTGGTCTGAACTGACGGCAAGGCCGTCGGGGAAATCGGCGCGCAGCGTCGTATGTACGAACAACTTGCTGGCCTCCGACCGAAGGCATCGGTGACTTGTTTCAGGCGCTTGTACCGATCCCAGCCGCCGGTGAACTTGATACTGAGAGATTCGCCACTCCCAAATTCAGAATTGAAGGTTTGCTCCACGTGGTACTCGCCCTTGCCAAGTTGTGGGATAGCTAATCCCAGGGCTCGCGCCTCGGCGGCCCCTTCCCTTCCCTGTCCCTCGATGTGAATGAACAGCCGGCGCAAGTGGCTCACCTTTTGATCATTGCACTGATCGAGCAATCTCTGAAAGGCCTGGGCTGGCGCGCCATCGGCGTGCAGCCGAATTTGCCTGGTGACCACACCGATTGCTTGTCCACAGATACAGCGGCTGATGGGTTGGTGGCAGACAGGGCAGGTGAGTTCAGGACCTCTCTCGATTTCAACCACCTCACCCTTTATTTTGAGCCCGATTCGCCTGGCCTCCTCCGGCGTGTACAGGAGCGCGTCCTCACCGATCTGCACGGCTGGCAGAGGCGAGGTAGGACCGTATCCAACCTCCTCGGTGCTGTCATAGTAGATCCACACGCCCTGAGAGATGCCGTTGCGGATGGTTTTCTTGAGCTGGTTCAGGTCCAGCAGGATGCGCAGCCCCATTCGGCGGGCGAAGGCACGCCGCAGGTCTTCAGTGGAGATCATGCTCTGGCCGGCGTCCCAGGCTTTGGCTTTGACGAAGGCGGCGGGCAAAGTTGCATCATCGGCCGTGAGGACCTTCTGCAACTGTTTCAGCACCCGCAGCACCACCTGGGTTTGGTCCTGATTGATCTCTCCCTGATCTTGAGGCGGCAAGGTCTCGCGGGCCAGATTGCTGAAACGCTGTGGAGCATCGGCGCTCGGGTAGTACAGGTACTTGTAAGCTTTCGTGATCGATACCCGTACATCTAATTCGGCGGCTTCGGCCATCTTCTTGAGCCGCTGGCGTTGCTCTTCGTGGAACTCTCGCATCCGGTCGGCATCGCCGACGATGCGGCCAATGGCCAGGTAGCGTTGGGCGACCTGAACCATGTTCTCCACCTGGTCTTTATCTGCCACCAGGAACAAAACGTTGTTCTTGTAGGTGCGGTAGCCTTCCAGAGAGCCGGCATGGTCGAAGATGCGCCGTACCAGGTCGGATGGAGTCGGGTCACCGGCTATGGCGGTTGCGGCATCGTAGTGCAGGATCGCCAGCTTGGGTTTATCGGCATCGTCGTCCACGTCGCCCGCTTCACTGGGGAAATATTCAGGCTTCAAGTAACCGGTTTTCCATACCTGGCGAATGCGCTGGTCCAGTTCGCCCTTGGCTTTCGTTCGACCGACCATGCCCATTTCGTCGGCGACGATCTTGTTCAGAGAGGGCTCGGTCTTAAAGCGGTAGCGGTGGCCGTCCCAGTCAAAGAACCAACCGATGTCTACCAGCCGCTCGGTGGCCTTCCCGATCAGGGTTGGATCGTCACCTGGCGTCAGGACCGCCAGGGCCAGGTCGGCCGGATCCACTCCAGTCGCCACGCCCTGGGTCAGACTGTGCAAGAAGGCGGTCGCAGCGACACGGTAGGCGTAGGGCGGTTTTCCGGCCTCAATCCATGGCGCATCGATCACTTGCGCGTGAGCCTGAGAGCCAATGAGCGGGCTGACGATATCGGCCTCGATGACTTGTTTGAAGGCTGGGCGCTCCAGCCGGCTGGTCAGATCGTTGGCGATGTCCTCGCTTCCGAGGTCGAGGTGGCACGGATGAATCAGGTGTGTGGAGGCGGGGCGAGTTTCCCACAGACGGCGGATGACCATCGCCAGCAAGCGCAAGGCCCCTCGGGTCTTTTGAAAATTCGGGATCGTCGAGGTCTTGCGGTTCAGCGTGGTCAGCAACTCGGGATGAAAGGGGTAATCTGCGAACATCTCTTCGGCGTACTCGGCCCGAATGGCCCGCTGGGGCAGATTGGCGCCCTGGTCAATGATCCGCCGATAGTAGTCTGTGTACGCTTTGACGGACTCACGAGCCGCATCCCGACGGATGGACCTGAAAAGGCGATGAGTTACAATGGCCGCAATTTCCGCCTCGCCGGTGGGGGTGATGACACGCTCCTGGCGCGCAGAGAGCCGCTTGGCCTCGGCCAGTTCCTGGCGCAGCTCTTCCGTCTCCTTGCCGAACGCGTCGTGGGGGTCGGCCAGAGTGAGGACTACTACGACTCGCTCCTTGCTGGCTGCGAATTCGAATAAGGACATCAAGAAAGCCACCGTCTGTTCGGCCAGGTCGGACTTTCCCGTGGCCGTCGCCACGGTCTTGGCCGCACGGAAGTGCCGTGCGACCTCGTCCAGCATGATAAGCGTAGGACTCTCTCCGACCAATTTCTCCAGCATCCCGGTACCTGGTGCGGACCGGTCCCGGTCACTACCTGCTACGGAGGCATATCCCGCTGCGCCGCCAAGTTGATAGGCCAACTCGCCCCACAGAGTGTAAGTTGTGACATCCCTGTGATCGAGGCCATCGCGAGGCTGAAGATCCGAGCCGACCACTCCGACGACCTGTACAGATCCACTGGCCGGAATCAGCGTGGAATCAACGAATGGGGGTCCAGGGTTGTAGCCTTTAGCCACATGATAGAGAGCAATCAAGTTGTGGGTTTTACCGCCGCCAAAAGCTGTCTCCAGGCGAATGATGGCGTTGTTAGCCCGCTTCACGCCGGTCAGCCGGCCTAGGGCTTCGTCGAGGAGGAGTTTTAGCCCTTCGGTGGAATAAGTATTGTCGAAAAACGTCGTGGGGTCCTGGTAAACGGGATCGGCCTTGTTGTCTATGACGTCTTTGAGCCGGGCGGCGAAGATCTCTTCTCGCAGGTCCCCTTTTAGGACCTCGGGGCGGGGTTCACAGCTATCGAAGACCATTTTCATGACATCCTCCCCCGAACGACAAAACACTGCTGAAGCATGAGGGAATCCGACAATTCTAACGTCCAGGCAACGTTATTGTCACGCGGGGTGAATTGTCGGGTCCATCCTACCAGAAAAAATCTCTGGCGAGCACCTTTTGAATACTGCGGCCTTGCCTGCCCAAGAACGCCCAGGCATACTGCTCCTCAATCTCCGCGGCGGCCTTGACGACGTCTTTTCCCGTATCCCTGGGTTTGGCTGGCTCGACATCCTCGGTATCAAGCCATATTTCTCCCCAATTCAGACCTTCTTCTTCACAGTGCTCTATCATCAAAGCGGGCATCTGTTTCAGCGTGATACTATCCCATTGAATGTGGACCATGTCCGGCTGCCCCTTGCGCTTTTCTATGGCCAGAATTCTGCCCTGCCACCCACCAATCGGGTCACCCATGTCGGGATCGGTGACGCCTGGCTTGACGACTACTGAATCGCCAACTTTGAGGGAGAGAGGTTTCTTGGTCATCGCAGCTTCCTTGACCCTGCGGATAAATAGCGGATCAAAGTAGGCGTATTATATAGGCAAAGCAGCCTCTTGGCAAGAGGCTACACAGGGCAATGGAGCCAGGTTTTTATCCTGTGGACAAAAAGAGGAGATCCGGGTACAATACCAGAAGCAATGCGACTTCTACGAGGAGGGCCCTACCATGCGTATTGGACTGCAGCTTCCGAGTTTCACCTGGCCCGGTGGCCCCGCCGAGATAGGCTCACGGCTGGCCGAGATCGGGCGAACAGCCGACGAGGCCGGGTTTGCCAGCATCTGGGTGATGGATCACTTCTTCCAGATTGGGGGGGTTGGCCCAGTAGAGCACCCCATGCTGGAAAGCTACAGTGCCCTCAGCTACCTGGCCGGCATCACCAAACGGGCGCGCCTCGGGACGCTGGTCACCGGCGTGGTGTATCGCTATCCCGGCATCCTGGTTAAAACCGTTTCGACCCTCGACGTGCTCTCAGGCGGGCGGGCGTACTTCGGCATCGGGGCGGCCTGGTTCGAACGCGAGGCACGGGGGTTGGGCGTGCCATTTCCACCGGTGAAGGAGCGTTTTGAGCAACTGGAGGAGGCTCTCCAGATTGCGAAACAGATGTGGTCAGGTAACGTCGCACCGTACCATGGCAAACACTACCAACTGGCCGAAACGCTCAACAGTCCGCAGCCCGTGATCAAGCCTCATCCGCCAATTATGGTTGGTGGCATGGGCGAGAAGAAGACGTTGCGGCTGGTCGCCCAATATGCAGATGCCTGTAACTTGTTCGCCGGTGCCGGTACGGATGAGATCCGGAAGAAACTCGACGTGTTGAAACGCCACTGTGAAGCTGTGGGGCGGCCCTACGACGAGATCGAGCGGACCGCGCTCGGAACGGTCAACCTTGCGCCAGGTGGCATGACAGTGTCACAGGTGGTCGCGACTTGCCGTGCCCTGGCCGGCATCGGCATCCAGCATGCGATCTTCAACATGCCGAATGTCCACGAGATCACGCCGCTCGAGGTCTTTGGCCGTGAGATTATTCCGGCCGTAGCCGAATTCTGAGAACAATGATTTGACTTGACCTGGTTAGCGTGGTATAATTTTGCGGCTTTGTAGAAAACAAGGTTGTGGGCTCGTGGTGTAGCGGCCGAACACACTGGCCTGTCAAGCCAGAGATCGCGGGTTCGAATCCCGTCGAGCCCGTCCAGCCACCCGCTTATGACAATTAGGTGGGTGGCTTTCTTATCCTCCGCACTAACTCCGAATCCAGCGCGAAGCTGGCCATAAACGCCAGCAAAGGCTCTAACTCCGCCAACTGGGGCTCGGCGCGGAGCAACGCCAGTGCACGTTGCACCACGCGCTCTTCATCCCCGCCCTTGAGCACCGGTACAAAAGGCAGCAAGGGCGGCAACTTCCCCGCCAGCACCAGGTCCGCCTCCACCGTCCATAACTTCAGCACCCGCCACTCTTCATGCGAAGGGGTCTTGGTCTCCCACTGTTGAACTCAGCACACGAGGGGATTAACTCAAGGCTCCTCCCCAGCAGCCAGGCGGCTTATGATTGTTTGTTGAGCTGCCAGCCACTGGTCCAAACTCACAATGGTCGGCGCCTCCGGCCCGCGCTGGCAGAATCCCTCTGCTTCCAGCCAGGTAAACAACGCCCGAAAGCGCTGATCCAGTTCCTCCAGATTGAACGGTCGGCCACGTTCCGCCTGCTCCTGGGCCAGCTCACTGTGCAACCGCTGGACGTGCTCAACGACAGTATCATATGGCACAAGGTTAATGCCATAACCATAGATGGGGTTCGACAAGATTGCCAGGACGTCCGCCTCGGTCCATTCTTTTTGGCCCGGTTTGAATGGCCACTGCCCGGATTGGTACCTGCCACTGCGTCGTCTGTGGGGTCGTTTCATAGTATATCCCCCGAGGGTGATCATTTTGGGGGATTCTATTACACTTTCACCAAACGGTCAAGACTCTCTAAACCGCCCGGCGATTTCATGTCCGAGCGGAGCCCCATCCGCCGGCAATAGGGGGGAAGATGCCCACTTCGTCGCCGTTGGTGAGGATGTGATCGTCCTTGACAATCAGGTGTTTGACGAATACCGTCTTCACGGTGCTGGCCGGGATCCCCAGCCTTTCGATTAACTGCGCGACCGTCGCGGCCTCCGGCAGCTCGACGGCAAGCGTCTGACCAAGCCGCAACTGGGGCTGGTAGCGCCGTAATGTTGCATATAGTCTGACGTAAACCTCCATCCTCTCACCTCACAGACATTCCCTCGGTTCCCCTGACCTCCATTGCAGCAGCAGTCTGCCAGTCGCTGCAATCCAACTGCGGCAGTAACACAGTTCCCTCAGTTCCCTGACCTGAATAGCCTTGCCCTATCACTTACGGGCACCGGACAATGTCCTGCGCCCACAGACAATCTGCGCAAGAGGGATTCCAGCCCCAACAGCCCTCGTTGCGCTCGCGTAAATCGCAGGTTTCACGCAGGTCGCAGTCCGGGCAGGAGGGAAAATGGAACGCGCGCACCTCACTGCGAAAGCGCACGTATTCTTCGGACGTCCAGATGTCGGCCAGGGATTGCTCGTTCACGTTGCCCAGGACGTAGCGGCCAACGCGCTTTTTCCTGCCGTCCACCGTGAAGTAAGTGTAGTTGTGCGACAGGGCATAGCAGGGCGAGACGCTACCGTCCCAGCCGACTACAATCGCCCGATCTTTGACAAATCGACAGCGGCGTTCCGCACCCCAGTGCATGCGGGGCAGTTCCAGGTTACCCCACGTCACCCAGGGGCCGAGTTTGACGGGCCAACTGCCAGCACTAAACGGGGGGCGCGGTTCGTAGCCGTACAGCATCTCGTCGCGCATGTCTTCAGTATAGGGAAGGACATTGCTGACCAGGACGCGAGCTGCGCTCAGCCGGGAAGCCAAACTTGTCAACTCGGCCAGCTCAGCTACGTTGCTCTTGATGGCGACGAATTCGATCCCCAAGGTGGGAGTCAGCGAACCTAACTGACTTTTCGCTTCGTTCAGGTTGCGGATGTTATCCAGGACCTTGGAAAGCATCGCACCGCGGACGCCCGCGTAGGTCTCTGGTTTCACGCCGTCCACCGAAACTACCAGCCGGTCCACACCTAGCCGAACCAACTCGCGGGACATTTCGGCGTCCAACAGGAGGCCGTTGGATCCAATGGTCACAGCCAGGTTGCGCTTGCGTACCGCCTCAATCATCTCCAGGATGCGGGGATCGGATAGGGGTTCACCAAAGCCGGTAAACACCACGCGGTTCAGGTTCGGCAGGTTGTCCAGGCTTTCCACTATGCGCTCAAAAGTGGTCATGGACATGGGAGCTTTAGGATCTTCCCAGACGTTGCGGATACAGGTACGGCAGTTGAGGTTGCAGCCGGTGGTTGGCTCAATGTAAAGTCTGCGAGCGTCGGGGACCCGGGGGTGCAGGATCAGGTCGCCTTCGCGCTCCTCCAGCCAGTATTCGGTGTTGGGGGAGATGCGTTGGCGGTGCAGAACAGTATCGGGTAAAATCAACCTGGCTTGATCGTCGGTTGTGACTTTGGGCATTGATCGCTCCAGACAGTAATTTGGACCACGAAGTCGCGAAGACTCAACGAAGGCCACGAAGCGCGAAGAAGCACGAAGGGCAAACTTTGTGACTGCGCCTTCGTGCTTCGCGTTCTTCGCGAACCTTCGCGATTTCGTGGTCCAGACGCCTACGCGGACAGGGCGACTATCACCCTGTCCGCGCCAGTGTAAGAACTACAGTCCAGCGAAGACGGAGTCCAACGCCTCGTCCGGCACGTCGTAGACCTGGTTGTGGGGCGGAAGCGGCTCGTACTTCATGAACTCGGGCAGGCGATCGTCGAGCTTGCTGAAACCTGCCGCCTCGTTGAACTTCCGCTCGGTCCTCAGGATGTCATCGCCAATCCGGGTCACGTCTGCCGTAGTCCAGTTGGTGCCCAGGACGCCCGCGCACTCCTCGACCATTCCCTCGAAGCCGCTGGCAATGTCCAGGATCGCGAAGGCGATGAACAGGCAGTGGCCGGTGGTGTCGATGAAAGCCGTAGCCGACTGGAAGGCGCGGCTGAGGCTGGCCTTGCCTTCGGGACTGAGGGGATCGGCTTTGCCGCCGACACTCAGAATTTCGGGCGCGACGGTATAACCGGCGGTGTGGTCGGCGCCCATCGTGCTTGTGGCGTAGGTGATGCCGATACCCTTGACCGCGCGCGGCTCGTAGGCGGGCATGCTCTGGCCCTTGACCACCGGCACCCGGTGCACGCCCAGTGCCCGGGCGGTAAACGCCACGCCGTTGCCCAGGATGCGCCCCAACGGCGTCCCCTTGCCGATTTCGTGCATCAGCTCGATGGCTGCCTGGCCGTCGCCGAATTTGGCCAGCCCACCCTCCATCGCCACCGCGATGGTATTGCCGCCCTCGATGGTGTCCACGCCATAGTCGTTGGCGAGGCGGATCAGTTCGCCGGTCACATCCAGGTCGTCAATGCCACAGTTGGCTCCAAAGGCCCACACCGACTCGTACTCCTGGCAGGAGACATGCTCCTTGCCGTCGGGATAGTGCCAGACGTTGGAGCACTGGATGATGCAGCCGGGGCTGCAGGCATGGTTGTAGAGT
>JBBITV010000122.1:0-9755 GCA_037440585.1 Chloroflexota bacterium | reverse complement strand
GACGACAATAGCATGGGAGGCGACCGCCAGGTTGATGTCGGACTCACTGATGTCACCCGTTGCGGTGCGGAGTAACTTGATCTTAAGCTCATCTGTACTCAGCCGCTCGAGTGAGTTTACGATAGGCTCCAACGAGCCTTGCACATCCACTTTCAGGATGACGTTCAACTCTTTAACTTTGCCGGCTTGCATCTGGGCATAAACGTCTTCAAGGCTAACCGCGCGCGCGGGCTGTTGGGTTGCGGCCGTGGCCTGGCGTGCTCCTGCACGCGCGGCCGTGATCGCCCGTGCTGTTTTCTCGTCCTCGGCCACCTCGAAGGTGTCTCCGGCCGCAGGCACGTTGGGCAGCCCCAGCACTCTAACAGGCACGGCTGGCGGGGCCGCCTTCACCCGGTTACCCTTGTCGTCAAACATCGCCCGGACACGACCATACATATCGCCGACCACCATGATATCGCCCACGTGCAGCGTGCCGGTTTGTACCAGAACCGTCGCCAAAGGGCCACGGCGTTGGTCCAGCCCACTTTCCACGATGGTACCCGCCGCCCGGCGATTCGGATTGGCGCGCAAGTTTGCCGATTCGGCGACCAGCAAGATCGCATCCAACAAATCGTCGATCCCGATCCGGCGCTTCGCCGACACAGGCACGACAAAGGTTTCACCGCCCCACTCATCCGGCGTCAGCCCCAGTTCAGACAACTGGTGCTTGACGCGCTCGGGGTTAGCGTTCTCCTTATCAATCTTGTTCAGGGCCACCACAATCGGTACCCCTGCCGCCCGGGCATGATCGAGTGCTTCCAACGTCTGGGGCATGACCCCGTCGTCTGCGGCCACGACCAGCACGGCTACATCCGTGACCCGTGCCCCACGTGCGCGCATGGCGGTAAACGCTTCGTGGCCTGGCGTGTCAATGAAAGCGATCTTTTTGCCCTGTTTTTCGACCTGGTACGCGCCAATGTGCTGCGTGATGCCACCCACCTCACCGGCGACGACGTTGGTCTGACGAATAATGTCCAGCAAAGAAGTCTTGCCATGATCGACATGGCCCATGATGGTCACGACCGGCGGCCGCGGCTGCAGCGCGGCCGGGTCCTCACCTACTTCGAAGCGCCAGCCAGGCTTGACTACTCTTTCGGGCGCGGCGCCCGCTTCCTCAGCCGCAACTTGTGCCACAGGCTCCGGTTCCGGTGGCCGTTCCTCACGGATCTGAAAGCCGAGATCCTCTGCTACAATCGCAGCCGTGTCGTAGTCGATGGTCTGGTTGATTGTGGCCAACGTGCCACTTTTCATTAAGGCTTTGATGAGTTCAACCGGCGTGATGCCCATGAGTTTGGCAAGGTCACGCACGGTAATCGCGGGCGGGATCTCGATGACATCCGTTTTCGGTACCGGCTTGGATCGGGGCGGTAGGGGGACGGTGGCCTCCTTGGTTGCCACTGCGACTGGTTTTGCCATTTGTTTTGCCATATTGCCTCATCCCCTTTCTCCAACAGCAGTCAGCCATCAGGAGTCAGTATTCAGACTATTCGGCTACTGGCGACTGATGACTGGCTACTGGCATGCACTGATCAGGGGCTCCGTCGCAATCCAGGCCCTCTCGCGGGAAGCTTACCCAGGGGCAAGCTCCTCTCGAGGCATACCACGGGCCCGCACGGGCCGCGCAGCAATAGTATGGCCTGGCTGCAACCAACGCGGGTGCAGTGAGGAAAAAGAGGGGAAGTAAAGGGGATGCGGCTAATGGACACTCACTCAGCCATTGGCAGCCTCCCGCGATACTTCACCTGGGGTGCAACGTTCACCCTTGGTGCTCCTGCACAGTGTCATCCCTATCAATTCGATTCGACGTCAGCCGCCACGTCCTGGGACACCGGAAACAGCGCCGCATAGGCTTGTAACGCGGCAAGCTCCTCCGGTGTCAACGTCGTCTTCAGGGCGTGGACCAGCCGCTCTTTTTTTAGGGCAGCTTCCCAACATGCCCCGTTGCGATGCAGATAGGCACCGCGCCCTGAACGCTTACCTGTTTCGTCAATCTGAACGCCAGCGTCAGGCGTGCGGACGACTCGCACCATCTCCCGCTTGCCTTGCACCTGGCGGCAGCCGATGCAAGTCCGCTGCGGGACGTATCGCCGGCGGCTACTCGTCTTCGCCCTCTTCTTCAACCTCGTCAACCTGATCGCGCTGGTAGTATTCATCCGCGAGCGTTTCGCCCAAATCCTCGTCCTGCCAACTCTCCAGCGCTTCCCACTCATGTCGGCCGCGGCTGGGCTTGCGCTTCTTCCTGGCAACGACGGCCCCCAACCGGGGGTCAAACTCCATCTCACGCTGGCGAGCCTTTTTGCCCTTGTCCTTACCCTTCTTCCTTTTCTTGGCGGCTTCTTCTTCCTCTTCCTCGTCCTCGGGAATCCAGACCAGCACCTCCGGTTCCACAATCGGCTCCATAGCCGGAGCCAGGGGTTCGGGTGCCGGGGCCACAGGCGGCTCGACCACGACCTCCTTGACCAGTGGCGCTACTGTTTCCGGTTCGACGGTCGGCGCCGCCGCTGCGACAGGTAGAGCCGCCGCTTCAGCCGTCGCTGGTTCGGGAGCCTCCCCACTCGCGGGAGCCAGGACCTCCTCGACCGCCTCTTCAGGCATTGCTGCAGCCATCTGTGTCACCGGCTCAATCAGCCTCGGCTGGGGAAGTTCCGCCACCGCTTCTTCCTCGAACGGCCGGCTTGCTGCCGCCTCGGCTTCTTCCAACAATGCCTTAGCGGCCGCCACCGCAGCCTCGCGCTCGGCCTTGCGCCGCACCTCGTCTTCACGACGCTGTGCCTCGGCCTGGGCCTCACTCTCACTCTTAATATCGATACGCCAGCCCGTCAGCTTGGCCGCCAGCCGTGCATTCTGCCCCTCTTTCCCGATCGCCAGCGAGAGCTGCTTGTCGGGCACGACCACATTGGCTGTCTTCCCGTTCGCGCCGTCTTCGAGGTGCACGTTCATGACGACCGCCGGGCTGAGCGCCTTGGCGATGAAGATGGCCGGATCAGAACTCCACTCGATAATATCGATCTTCTCACCACCCAACTCGTTCACGAGGGCCTGGATGCGCACGCCACGCAAGCCGACGCAGGCGCCAACAGGATCGATGCCGTCCTGTCGCGCCGCAACAGCAACCTTGGAGCGCGAGCCGGCCTCGCGGGCAATCGCCTTGATCTCGACGGCTCCGTTAAAGATCTCTGGCACCTCCAGCTCCAGCAACCGCCGAAGCATATTCCGGTGTGTCCGCGAGACAGTGATCTCCGGGCCTTTATTCGTCTTCTTTACCTCGACGATGTAAACCCGCAGTCGCTGATTCGGGAAATAGCGTTCCTTGGGGATCTGTTCCTTTTTCGGCAGTCGCGCCTCCACCTTGTCCAGGGCAATCGTGATCTCGGTCGGCTCAATGGTTTGCACCGTGCCCTGGACAATCTCGCCTTCCCGCTCCGAGTAGGTCGAGAAAAGCTGATCGCGCTCAGCTTCACGGATGCGTTGCAGAATGACCTGCTTGGCCGTCTGCGCCGCAATGCGCCCGAAATCATACGGCGTTACATCAACTTTCACCACGTCCCCGAGTTTCGCCTGTGGGTCAAGGCGTCGCGCCTGGGCCAAAGTGATCTGCATCCGCTCATCTTTGACATCGTCGACGACTTCCTTGTCCGCAAACACGTGTGGCTTACCCGAATTCGGGTCAATGGTGACGCTGACGAACTGGGCCGTGCCTTGCGGCGTTTTCTTGTAAGCTGAGATCAATGCCGCCTCGATGGCCTCCAGCACTACCTCACGCGGCAGGCCACGCTCAGCACTCAGGTGTTTGATTGCTACCGAGAGATCATTCTTTGTCATACCCGAGACAATTATACTCCCCAGATACTCCGGAGGGCATGTAACTCAGTCGTCGTAATTCCCCCCCCACGGTCTGGCCTAACATAAAGAAAAGTGGGGTTTGCCCACTTTTCCAAGAAACGACGACCACTTAACGATAGTATAGCATGGATTGTAAATTTGTGCAAGTAAAACGTGATGAGTAACAGGGCTTTCCCAAAGTCGCTGTGTGTCATTGCGAGGAGCGTTTTTTGCGGTTGCGAGGAACGAAGCAAAGCAATCTCCTCCAGCACAGCGGGGATTGCTTCGCTTCGCTCGCAATGACAGTCGTGCCTACTTTGGGAAAGCCCTGTGATGAGTAAGGGGCTCTTACGCATCATGTATCAGGCACAGTGGCTTAACGCCCGAGAGCGAGTAAAACCAGGCTGGCCAGGCCGATGACCCAACAGTAGACAGCAAAGACGTACAGTCTGCCGCGCCGGAGAAACTGCATCAGGAAATGGATACACCCATAGCCGGTGACCGCCGCGGCCGTGAACCCGATCACCAGCAGCGGCGCTTGCGTCAGTGCATCCCCGGCCACGAGAAGGTCCTTGAGCTTGAGCAGACCTGCGCCAAAGATAATCGGCGTCGCCAGTAGGAAGGAGTAGCGGGCGGCAACGTCCCGCTGCAAACCCATGAACAGGCCGGTGGCGATGGTCGCGCCCGAGCGCGAGATGCCAGGGGCGATGGCGACGGCCTGGGCCACACCGATAGCGAGAGCATCGAGCAGCCGCAGGTCTGCCAGAAGGCGTTGCCGCCGGCTGAGCAATTCACTTATGGTCAGCAGGAGGCCAGTGATCAACAAAAACGTTGCCGGCCAGACCGGCTCCTCAAACAGAGCCTCGAACTGTTTCTGGAGCAGCGCACCCGCCAGGGCCGCCGGAATCGTCCCGACAATCACCAGCCAGGCCAGCCGCCGCCGTGGATCGGGATTGAGGCTGCGGTGGCGCACGCTCTCCACCCAACCGACGGCCAGGTCCCACAGGTCGCGCCAGAAGTACGCCACGACGGCGACAAGGGTACCCCAGTGCACCAGCGTGTCAAACACCAGGTCTGGCTTAGGCCAGCCCAGGACCCAAGGCACCAATACCAGATGTGCCGAGCTACTGATCGGGATGAATTCAGTAAGACCCTGGACGATGCCGAGGATGAGGGCTTGAAATGAGTTCATAGAATCTCCAATAGAATCTCCAGATGAATCTCCAGATGTGATTGGTGATGCGGGATGCGTGAAACGTCAAACGTCAAACGTCAAGCGTCAAGCGTCAAACGCAGGGCTTTCCCAAAGTAGGTACGACTGTCATTGCGAGCGAAGCGAAGCAATCCCCGCTGTGCTGGAGGAGATTGCTTTGCTTCGTTCCTCGCAACCGCAAAAAACGCTCCTCGCAATGACACACAGCGACTTTGGGAAAGCCCTGCGTCAAACGTTTCACGCTCGCTCATGCGGGTTAAACAACCGCTCATACTCCTGGAGCGCATAGCGGTCTGTCATGCCGGCAATGTAATCGCAGATAATGCGGCTGGCACGGACAGGCAGGTGGCCTGGCGGCGATGGCTCAGTATCCAGGATTTCTTTAACCTTCGCCCGAGTTTTCGGCGGCAATTGTTCATAGTCCGCTTCGAAAGCCGTGAACAGGGCGGTGATCACACGTTCGGCTTTGTTGGCCATGCGTGCTACCCGGTAGTTGCGGTACAGGTTCTGATACAGAAAATCTTTCAACTCGCGCAGTCGGGCGTGCATTTCCGGCGAGATGTCCACCAGGTTCTCGGGATAGTTGCGAACGTCATCGATGAGTTTTGGCGCGGCGGCGGTGATGCGCGCATCGGTGGTGGTGATGAGATCAGAAATCAACCGGTCGATGAGCGCGCGGATCATGCGATGGCGCGTGAGCTCGCTGAACGGCTGGTCAATCTCGGCCCGGATTTCGCGCCAGAGGGTAACCTGCTGGAGGGCCGGCATGTCGGGTTCCAGCAGCCCGGACCGCAGGCCGTCATCCAGATCGTGGGCGTTGTAGATCAGCTCGTCGGCAAAATTGACGATCTGGGCCTCGATAGAGCCGCGTCTGTCTGGCTCGAAGCGGGTCGCAAACTCCGGGCCGACCAGGTCGTACTCGGTCGCGTGCTTGACAATCCCTTCGCGCGTTTCCCAGGTCAGGTTCAGCCCGTCGAAGCCTTCCCACCGTTTCTCCAGCCGCTCGATCACCCGCAACGTCTGGACGGTGTGATTGAATCCCTTGCCGCGCCCCTTAACCGGGTCCAGGCCCATCCGCTCCAACATGAGCCGGTCCAGGGTCGCCTCGCCGTTGTGGCCGAAGGGCGAGTGGCCCAGGTCATGGGCCAGGGTGATCGCCTCGGTCAGGTCCTCGTTAACGCGCAACGCCCGGGCAATCGTCCGCCCAATCTGGGCGGCCTCGTGAGTATGTGTCAGCCGGGTGCGATAATAGTCACCTTCGTAGTTGACGAAGACCTGGGTCTTGTACTGCAAGCGGCGGAAGGCGGTGGTATGGATAATCCGGTCGCGGTCTTTCTGGAACTCGGTGCGATACGGGTGCGGTGCGCTCGGATAGTCACGCCCACGCGACTCAGCACTCTTAGCGGCGTAGGGCGCCAGCCACAAGCGCTCGAATTCTTCGATCTCTTCTCGGGTGCGATACACGGAACTACCTCGTCTGGCAGATTTCACCCGAATCATAGCACGAGTTAGCGATTATGGCAAAAGCGGCTATGTTGTGTTATGGTTCAGAGGAATCGCAGGTAGATGTTCGGGGTGTTTGAGACGGTCGTCGCCCAGCATTAGCGGGCCAGTTCCAGTGGCCCGATCCCTGCGCCGGGCGGTAAACAAATACCCCGCTCGATTACCGCCGCGCAGAGGCACATTGAAGAAAACGCCGCCTCGAACTGCGACGGCGCCAGATACACCCCCCGCTCCAACATCGCGCGGAACAAGCGGCATACCGTGCTGTGTCTGAGGTCTTGGCTGAGTGGGATTATCTGGGGAGAGGGTAACGACCCGCATCGATCAAAGCCTGACGTTGGATGACTCGCCTGCCATCGTTCAGACGGAGCAACGCAATCGTTGCGCGACCGATCGGAGTTCGTCCGACGATTCGCGCCTCTTGAAGGGTAAAGTGCTCTTCCCATACTTGCACGCGAGGATTGAAAAGCGGAACGATCGCTTTGTCCACCGGGTCTATCGCTGTCAAATCCGAGCCTTTGTGACGGTTACATTGAAGGCACGCTAATGCGAGATTGTCAGCGACTGTTTGGCCACCGTGCTTGAGTGGGATAACATGGTCCGCATGATGGGCCAAGGGAACATCGTCCTGGTGCAGCAGGCAATATTCGCAACGTCCTCCAGCCCGTTCGACGATAAATTTACGGAGCGGGTCTGGGATGTAGACTTTGCTCATGATGGGCTAATTGCGAGAAGAGAGGGTTGGGCGGGCGCGGGCCTTGAGTAGCAGTAGGACGTGGTTGACCTGTTCATACACGTCAAGCTCAGCAGCTTCATCCTCGGTCAAGCCATCTTCGCGATTCTTGTCCAGCAATTCCTCCAGCCGGGCTTGAGCGGCTGGTGAAGTCTTGAACGCGACAATTTCTTCAGGAGTCGGGCCGCTGGCGAGAAAATCAATCATCTCCTCGAACACGGGATGGACGACTTCCGACGCAGAAACATCCAATGGCAACTCCGCCGGAAACATCTCCAGCGCCATAGACAGTAGTTGGGGGAGGTGATCGCGCACTGGCACGAGTCGCGTAGCCAGCTCGTCTGGAACTTCTAGCGTGATTGTGGTCATCTGAAGTCACACCTCGTTCGTCTTTGGTCCTTATTCTAGCATGACCTACCCCAAATAACAAACCAGCACTCATCCTTTACCTGCCCGCGAAGTCGGGCACCGGCAGCGGCAGGCAAAGTTGCTAGCCGCCATGCTAGGGTGGTCTTTATCGTTTCACAGATCCCAGCTTCCCAATAACCAACCCCTTTGGGATTTAGTCATTGGTCATTGGTCATTGTTTGAAACGCCTCCCGCGCCGCCTCAACTGTCGCCTCAATGTCCGCGTCCGTATGCGCCAGTGATATGAACGCTGCCTCAAACTGGGAAGGCGCCAGATACACCCCCCGCTCCAACATCGCGCGGAAGAAGCGGGCGTAGCGCGCCGTGTCTGAGGTCTTGGCCGACGTGTAATCGGTCACCGGCTGGGCGGTGAAGAAGGCGGTCATCATCGAGCCGACCCGGTTCTGGGTGAGTGGGACGCCCGCAGCGGCAGCCGCTGAACCCAGGCGCTCAGACAGGCGCGCGGCCATAATCTCTAATCTCTCATAGGTATTCGGCTGCCGAAGCAACTTGAGGGTCTCGATCCCGGCCGTCATCGCCAACGGGTTGCCGGACAGGGTGCCGGCCTGGTACATCGGGCCCAGCGGGGCGACCTTTTCCATGATCTCGCGCCGGCCGCCGTAGGCACCGACAGGCAGGCCGCCGCCGATGATCTTGCCCAGGCAGGTCAGATCGGGGAGGACGCCGTAGAGGGCCTGGGCGCCGCCGTAGGCGATGCGGAAGCCAGTGATGACTTCGTCGAAGATGAGCAGCGCGCCGTGGGCCTGGGTCAGCCGGCGCAGGCCAGCCAGGAAGCCCGGCGCAGGCGGGACAACACCCATGTTGCCGGCCACCGGCTCCAGGATGACCGCCGCGATCTGTCCCGGGTTGGCGTCGAATAGGGCCTCTACGGCGGCCAGGTCGTTATAAGGCGCGGTGAGGGTGTGCTGGACGGCTTCCTGGGGCACCCCCGCGCTATCGGGCAGGCCGAGGGTGATGACGCCCGAGCCCGCTTGAGCCAGAAGCATGTCGGCGTGGCCGTGGTAGCCGCCTTCGAACTTGATAATTTTGGGGCGGCCGGTGAAAGCGCGTGCCAGGCGTAGCGCGCTCATGGTTGCCTCGGTGCCGGAGTTGACGAAGCGCACCATCTCGATAGACGGCACCGCCTCGACCACCATTTCCGCCAGCTCGACCTCCAACTCCGTCGGCGCGCCATAGCTCGTCCCGCGCGCCGCCGCCTTCTGGATGGCTTCCACGACCTGGGGATGCGCGTGCCCGGCGATGAGCGGCCCCCACGACATGACGTAGTCGATGTAGCGATTGCCGTCCACGTCCCACAGGTAGGCGCCCTGGCCGCGGGCAATGAAGCGCGGGCCGCCGCCCACGGCACGGAAAGCGCGCACCGGGCTATTCACACCGCCCGGAATCACTCGCTGCGCAGCTTCAAACAATACTTTGGATTTCCCGGTCGTCATCCTGCCATCTCCCACACATTTGAGCCACAGATGGACACAGATTCTCACAGATAAGAATCTGTGTCTATCTGTGTTCATCTGTGGCTCATTCTGGTTCAAGCCCGAGAATTGCCGGATTCAGGCTATTATCTTGCAGTCTCCCGCATACGTGGTTCGTAGACGCAGAAAGGCTCTTCGCCCAGGTAGTCCATCGTCATGCCATAGGCTCGCGCACGGCAGCCGGAGCAGATGTTCTTGAATTCGCAGAAGCCACACTTGCCACCGAGCAGCCCCGGGTCGCGCAATTGGGCGAACACGGTGGATTGCTCCCAGATTTCCCTGAAGGGCTGGCGGCGGATGTTCCCTGCCTCGATGGGCAAGTAGCCACACGGGAAAACTTCGCCCTTATGCGAGACGAAGCAGACCCCGGTGCCCGCCAGGCAGCCCTTAGTCTCGGAGTGCAGTCCATGTGAATGGCCCCCGTGTCTCCCCGGCCCCTCTGAGTTCCCCGGAGTTCCCCAGAGGTCCCCTGAGTTGCCTTGGGCTCCCCAGCTACCCTGCCCATTACTCCGCGCCGCACGTAACGGGCTCCGCCGGGCCTGCC
>JBBITV010000121.1:0-9777 GCA_037440585.1 Chloroflexota bacterium | reverse complement strand
AAACACGAGCTCAATGTGGTGGTATCTATCTGGCAGATCTATTAGAGTTCTCAATCACCGACGTATCACATAAGACTGACCTGTTGATGAAACGACCCGACTACGAAGGGATGCAGCGGCAGAATACTCTAGGAATCGCTTTTGTAGGGCTAGTCAAACATGCTTTGGAGAGATTTGGCTCTGGCGTGGTAGCCTATAAGACCGAAGTTGAAGCTGCTGCAATCTTCCCCGGCATCACTTTTCCCGGTCGTAGCAGCACTCCACGTATTGACGTTCTAGCCGAACGCGGCAACATCCCACGGGCAATCATCTCGGCCAAATGGAGTGTGCGTCATGACCGACTGAATGATATTACGAACGAATGTCCAGTTTACAAGGCTGCCTATGCTCGGATCTACCGTCAGGCCCGCCATCCCCACTTACGGTATTATGTAGTCACAAATGAATATGACCCGGCACGCCTCAACAAGATGCTAGACGATACGTGTGTCGACGGCGTGGTTCATGTACATAAGGAGGCTGTTGTAGAGGTATGTGGGCTGGACGGGCGACTGGAGCGATTGATAGACCTGGCGGATTTTGTCAGCATTGCAGCATCTTGGTAATCATAGGTGAGAATGGCATAAAGTGGCATGGTACGGTTGGTTTGGCCTGTTATTGATTTCTCTCGCATGGCCTATTTCCTGGCTCCAGGTTATTCCCCGCGCAACCGCCTACGTCTTCTTCTTCCAATGGCTCGGCTATATCCTGGTGGTCGACGCGCTGGTCCTCAGGCGGCATGGGACATCGCTCCTGGCCCGCGACCCAGCCGGGTTCGTCGGACTGTTCCTCATCTCTGCTCCCGTCTGGTGGGTCTTCGAGTTCATCAACCGGTTCGTGCAGAACTGGCACTACGTCAGCCGGGAGACGTTTTCCGACCTGGAATATTTCCTGCTGGCCTCCTTAAGCTTCTCCACCGTCGTCCCGGCGGTCCTGGAATCCGCCGAGTTGGTCGCCACGTGTAACTTGGTACGACGCTTCGCGAATGGGCCGCGCATCTCCACGACGATGAGGCTGCTGACCGGTTGAATCACCTTCAGCCTTCTCGCGATCGCAGCCATCGTGCTCGTACCGCGTTACGCGTTCCCCCTGGCCTGGCTCTTCTTGTTCTTCCTACTCGATCCCATCAACTACCTGAGCGAGCGCCCCTCGATCCTGGCCAGCGTTAGCCGGAGCGACTGGCGGCCGGTGGTCACGCTGGCCCTGGGCACGCTCCTGGCTGGGTTCTTCTGGGAGTTCTGGAACTTCTACGCCCATCCTAAGTGGATTTACACGATCCCCTTTGTCGGATTCCTCAAGGTGTTCGAGATGCCGTTGCTGGGTTACGGCGGCTACCTGCTGTTTGGCCTCGAAATCTTTGCAATGTATCACTTCCTGGCTGGCCTGACAAGCTTTGATACGCGGCGGTACGTCCAGATCGTGCCCAACTGAGACTACCCAACCGGGTAGGTCATACCTGCCCGGTTTACCAACAATCCACTATCAAAAATAGCAATTCCGCCTGTACGCTCTGGCACCAGATCCTACCCGCCTTAGCCCCGTAGACTACCTGCTCCCCCGCCCCATTTCGCCCCTGAGCCCACTATAATTCCTTAAAAGCGTTGGGTTGACTGTCTTTCTTGGAAAGAGGTGAGGTCTATGGCAAGCGAGTCATCGTATCGGGTGCGCGAGACCCCCATGCCCGGCCAGATAGCCGGAAACGGGGCTTATAAGTCGCTGTACAATGTCGGAGAGATGCCGCCGATTGGGTACGTGCCGGAGCAAATGTATGCGTGGCTGATTCGCCAGGATCGGTTCGGTGAGCCGATGAAGGCGTTCCAGATGGAAGTCGTGGATGTCCCGGAGCCGGCTGACGACGAGGTGCTGGTCTACGTGATGGCGGCCGGGGTCAATTACAACAATGTTTGGGCCGCGCTGGGCACGCCCGTGGACGTCATCGGCGCGCGGACGAAGGCAGGCGCAAAGGAAGACTTCCACATTGGCGGCAGCGATGCCAGCGGCATTGTTTACAAAGTCGGCAAGGATGTGACCAACGTCCACGTTGGCGATGAGGTGGTGATTCACTGCGGCCAGTGGGATGGCGACGACCTGGTCGTCCTTTCGGGCGAGGACCCGATGTACAGCCCGACGTTTCGGATTTGGGGCTATGAGAGTAACTGGGGTAGCTTTGCCCAGTTCACCAAGGTCCAGGCGCACCAGTGTCTGCCCAAGCCACAGCATCTTACCTGGGAAGCAGCGGCGGCCTACATGCTCGTCGGCGCGACGGCATATCGCATGCTCCACAATTGGTGCGATAACGGTTTGCAAAGGGGCGACGTGGTGCTGATCTGGGGCGGCGCGGGCGGCCTGGGCTCCCAGGCGATTCAGATCGCGCGCGCAGCCGGGGCCATCCCGGTCGCCGTGGTCTCCTCAGAAGACAAGTTCGATTTCTGTATGAAGCTGGGTGCGAAAGGGTGCATCAACCGCACCAAGTTCAAGCACTGGGGGATGTTGCCGCATTGGAAAGACACCGTCGGCTACAACGAGTGGCTCAAGGGCGTCCGCAGCTTCGGCAAGGCCATCTGGGACGTCGTCGGTGAGCGCAAGAATCCGCGTATCGTCTTTGAGCACCCCGGTGAGGACACGATCCCGACGTCCATGTTCGTCTGCGATACCGGCGGCATGGTCGTGATCTGCGCCGGCACGACGGGCTACAACGCGACGGTGGACCTGCGCTACCTGTGGATGCGGCAGAAGCGGCTACAAGGCTCTCACTTTGCGAACGACGACCAGGCTCGCGCCCTCAACAATCTGGTGATCGCTGGCCAAGTCGATCCGGCCCTGTCGCGTGTGTTCTCCTGGGAGGAACTGCCGCTGGCGCACCAGCTTATTTATGAGAATAGACACCCGCATGGCAATATGGCGGTCCTGGTGGGTGCGCCGCAGCCTGGCTTCACCGGCATCTCGGGCGATGGTGCGATGTTGATTAGTCAACCCAGCCAGCCCGTGCCGCCTGTGCCCGCTCCTGAAGAGATCTATCTCTCGCCGCATGGTCCGGAGGTCTGGGAAGCCCAGGAGTCGCCAAAGGACACCCAGGTGGTGCGGGATGTCATGCACTATGGCCTGATCACTTGCTTGCCATCTACACCCATCGACGAAGTCGCCCGCCTGATGGTCGAGCATCGTATTCACGCGGTAGTGGTCGTGGACGAGGAGGGGTTGGCTATCGGGGTGGTTTCGCAGACAGACATGGTTCTGGCGCGCCAGGGACGGACGCCGGACAGGATCGCGAAAATGACTGCCAGCAATATCATGACACCCGGCCCGATCAGTTGCACCCCGGACACGCTTATCTCTGAAGTGATCACCACGCTGACCCGGAATCGCATCCACCGGCTGGTGGTGATGGAAGAACGCGACGGCAGGCAGTGGCCTATCGGCGTGATCTCGATGACCGATATTATCGAGCACATGATTGGCTATCAGGACGACAAGGCCAAGCCCGAGGTTGATTCGGAGTAGTCACCTCAGACCTGAACTGAACCAGGTACACAAGTACACAAGTGCACAGGTGCACAGGTGCACAGGTGCACAGGTGCACAGGTGCACAGGTGCACAGGTGCACTAAGGAAGCAGGGTGGATCCCCTGTGTACCTGTTTCCCTGTGTACCTGTGTACCCAGCTTTTGAGGATACACCGCAATGATGGCGATCAAACGCATCGAACACGGCCACTACTTCGAGGATTTCGCGCCGGGCCAGGTCTATCGGCACCACTGGGGCCGGACGATCACCGATGGCGATAACAGCCTGTTCACGACCCTAACCATGAATTTCAACCCGATTTACTTCAACGCGGAACACGCCCGGGATCTGGGGTACGACGGCGTCGTGGTCAATGCGATGCTGGTGCTTAACGTAGTCTTCGGCCTGACCGTCGAGGACTTGAGCGAGCGCGCCCTGGCACACCTGGGCTATGCCAACGTCCGCTTCGGCGCGCCGGTCTATCCCGGCGACACCCTCTATGCCGAATCGACGGTGCTGGAAACGCGCGAATCCCGCTCCAGTCCGGACCGGGGCATTGTGCACGTCAAGACCGTCGGGCGGAACCAACGTGGGGAGATGGTGGTTGAGTACGAGCGCAAGATCCTGATCAAGCAACGCTCGCATTATGGAGAAGTTGACCGAAGACCGGAGTGGTAGAATATGTCTTTCCTTTCTGAAGAACACGAAGCTATTCGTGACGCCGTGCGCGATTTTGCCGAGCGCGAAGTGATGCCCATCGCCGACGCGTACGACCGTGAGGGCCGGGAGATTCCCGATAGCATCCTGTCCAAGATGGCAGAACTGGGCTATTTCGGGATGATCTTCCCGCCTGAGTACGACGGCATGGGGATGGATAATGTCAGTATGACCGTTTGCACCGAGGAACTGAGCCGGGTCTGGCTGAGTGTCGGCAGCGTCCTGACGCGTAACCTGATCACGGGAACGCTCCTGGCGGCCCACGGCACCGAGGCGCAGAAACAAAAGTATCTGCCGGGCATCGCCTCAGGCCGGATCCTGACGGCGGCCGCCTTCACTGAGCCCAACGCTGGCTCGGATACAGGTGGGATGCAGCTTCGCGCCCGGCGCGATGGTGATGGCTACGTCCTGAATGGCGCCAAGACCTGGTGCACGTTTGCCAACCGGGCCCACATTCTATGTGTCCTGGCCCGCACCGATCCCGACGAGAGCAAGCGCCATCGCGGCCTCAGCCTGTTCCTGGTTGAAAAGGAGCCCGGCGATGGCTTTAGTCCGCCTGCACTCTCCGGCGAGGCCATCCCAACCATCGGCTATCATGGCATGCGTTCCTTCAGCCTGGGTTTTCAGGACTTCTGGGTACCTGCGGAAAACCTTCTCGGCGGTGTCGAGAACAAGGGTTTCTACCAGCTCATGGCGACGTATGAGTACGCGCGCATCCAGACGGCGGCGCGTGCCGTCGGCGTGGCGCAGGCAGCCCTGGAGGCGGCGCTCAAGTATTCCCAGGAGCGCGTCGCCTTCGGCCAGCCCATCTCCGAATTCCAGGCGATCCGTCACAAGCTGGCCGATATGGCAACCCAGATCGAGGCCGCCCGCCAGCTCACTTACTACGCTGCCTCGATGAAAGACGAGGGCCGCCGGTGCGACCTGGAGGCTGGCATGGCCAAGCTCTTTGCCGCCGACATGGTGGAGCACGTCACTTCCGAGGCGATGCAGATTTTTGGCGGCTACGGCTATTCGATGGAATACCCGGTGCAACGTTTCTGGCGTGACGGCCGCCTGTTCCGCATCTTTGAGGGAACGAGTGAGATCCAGCGGGAAGTGATCGCGAAGCGGTTGTTAGAGAAATAACTCGTGAGTATCACTGGCACCCAGAATTACTTCGAAGACTTCGCCGTCGGCGATATCTACCTGCACCAGCGCGGGCGGACCGTGACCGAGATGGACAACGTGATGCTGACCAACCTGGTCATGAACACGGCCGAACTGCACTTCAACCAGGACCTGATGGAGCGCACGCCCAACGTATTCAACAACCAGCGCGTGGTTTACGGCGGCATCGTCCTGGCGATGGTCGTCGGGTTAGCCTCGCAGGATACCAGTGAGAACGCCATCGCTGAGGTGGCCATGGACGATGGCCGCCACACCGCCCCTGTCTTTCACGGCGACACTCTCTACGCCGAGTCTGAAGTCCTTGCCAAGCGCGATTCCGACCGTCCCTACGCCGGCATCGTCCGCTTCAAGCTGCGAGGCCGGAATCAACGGGGGCAGGTGGTGGTGGAAATTGAGCGTGAGGTGTTGATCCTGAAACGTCAAACGTCATGACATCAGAAGTGACGCTTGACGTTTGACGTTTTATTCAGTTTACGGAGGCAGCATGGAACACATTACCGTCCGGCGCACGGAGCTGACGTGCCCCGGGAGCAGCATGAAAATGATGGCGAAGGCGGCGGCATCCGAGGCCGATGAGGTCATCCTGGACCTGGAAGACGCCGTCGCCGTCAGCGAGAAGATCGCCTCGCGCAGGCGGGTAGTTGAGGCACTGAACACCCTGGATTGGGGCGATAAGATCCGTGCCTTCCGGCCCAACAACCTGCGCACACCTTATGCCTACGGCGACATCATCGAAGTCGTCGAGGGCGCAGGCGAGTTTCTGGACGTCGTCGTGATCCCGAAGGTGTACGGCCCGGAAGAGGTTCACTTCATGGACCTGCTCCTGGGCCAGATCGAGCAGCGCATCGGGCTGAAACGGCGCATCAAGATTGAGGTGCTTATCGAGACCGCCGAAGCGGTCATCAAAGCGTACGAAATTGCCAGGGCGAGTGACCGGGTGACGTCGCTCATCTTCGGCATCGCCGATTATGCGGCCAGCACTGGCGCTCGTGATATGACCACCTACCAGTTCGACATCTTCCACTACCCGAAAGCACAGACCATCGCCGCAGCCAAGGCTGCCCACATCGACGCCATTGACAACGTCACCCTCAACATTCGGGACATGGAGGCGCTCGAACGCGACGCGAAGATGTCGGCCATGATGGGCTTTGACGGCAAATGGGCGATCCATCCTGGCCAGATTGGGCCAATTAACCAGATTTTCACCCCAACGCAGGAGCAGATTCAAAAGGCGCTGCACGTCATCGAGGAGTATCGCCAAGCCGGTGAGGAGCGAGGCCTGGGCGCAATTGTCGTGGATGACGAGATGGTGGACGCGGCGACAATCCGGGTGGAGATGAAGAAGCTGGCGGTAGCGGTGAAGGCCGGGCTGTTACGGCCGCGGGATGTGCCAGAAGTGGTGGACCCACACCCGAAGGAGCGGCGCCGGATGATGGTGGCGTGATCGGGATGAATCTCACCGCAGAGACGCGGAGAACACAGTGCTTGACAAAGAGCATCTGGACCAGATTGCAAAAGAACTACACCGCTGGGAAGCCGAGACCGTTGCACCGTCTCTGGCCCGTTTCCCCGAGCGTGCGGATAGCTTTGAGACCAGCGCCGGCCCCACCGCCCGGCTTTACACCCCGCTGGACGGGGCCGGTCTGAACTACCTGGACGACCTGGGCTTTCCCGGCAAGTACCCTTACACACGTGGCGTCCAGCCCTTGATGTACCGCAGTCGTCTCTGGACGATGCGCCAGTACGCCGGTTTCGGCACGGCCGAGGAGACCAACCGCAAGTTTCGCTTCCTGCTCAGCCAGGGGCAGATGGGCCTGAGCGTCGCCTTCGATTTGCCGACCCAAATCGGCTACGATTCCGACGATCCGCACGCCGAGGGCGAGGTCGGGCAGGCGGGGGTTGCCATCGACTCGCTGTGCGATATGGAGGCGCTGTTTGACGGGATTCCGCTGGACCGGGTAAGCATTTCAATGACGATCAATGCCCCGGCGGCGGTGCTCCTGGCCATGCTCATTGCGGCGGCAGAGAAACAGGGAGTGCTGGTGGCCAAACTCCAGGGAACGACCCAGAACGACATTCTGAAGGAGTACCTGGCGCGCGGCACGTACATCTTCCCTCTGCGCCCGAGCCTGCGCCTGGCCGCCGACCTGATCACCTACGCAGCGCGAGAAGTTCCGAAGTGGAACAGCATCAGCGTTAGCGGTTACCACATCCGTGATGCGGGCGCAACTGCAGTCCAGGAAATGGCCTTCGCCCTGGCGAACGCGGTGACCTACATCGAGGCGGTTCGTGAGCGTGGGTTGGAAGTTGACGAGTTCGCGCCGCGCATCTCGTGGATTTTCAATACGCAGAACAATTTCTTTGAAGAAATCGCCAAGTATCGGGCGTTGCGCCGTATGTGGGCGCGATTGCTGCGCGAGCGATTCGGCGCCAGGGACCCGCGTTCGTGGATGTTCCGCACCCACGTCCAGACTGGCGGGGCGACGCTCACCGCACAACAGCCGCTCAACAACATCGTGCGGGCCGCATTTCAAGCTCTGGCTACGGTGCTGGGCGGTGTCCAATCGCTGGCGCTCTCCTGCTACGACGAGGCACTGGCTCTGCCGACGGACGAAGCGCAGCAGATTGCACTGCGCACCCAACAAATCATCGCCTACGAGACCGGTGTGACCGACACGGTCGATCCCCTTGCCGGCTCATACTTTGTCGAGTACCTGACGAACGAGCTGGAACGGCGCGCGATGCAGTACCTGGATCGGATCGAGGCGATGGGTGGGATGGTGGCCGCCATCGAGGCCGGCTACGTGCAGCGCGAGATTCAGGAGAGCGCATACGCCTGGCAGCGTGCCGTCGAGTCCGGCGAAAAGGTCATCGTCGGCGTGAATCGCTTCATGGCTGAACAAGAGGCGCAGAACGGGGTGCCGGGGCCGCGGGCCCCTGTGGTGAGAGTCTTTCACGTGCCACCCGCAGTGGCCGAGGCGCAGATCGGGCGGCTGAACCGGCTGCGTGCGGAGCGGGACAGCGCGGCAGTAGAGGCAGCGCTGGGGCGGTTGCGCCAGGCCGCCGCAGGCGACGATAATCTATTGCCACCTATTCTCGACGCGGTCAAAGTGTACGCGACGTTGGGAGAGATATGCGGGACACTGCGGGCGGTGTTTGGAGAGTACCAGGAATTTGCCTTTGTGCACTAGATGAGTCTACAATCCAAAATCTAAAATCTAAAATCTAAAATCTAAAATTCAAAGCCTCCGCCACCAAATCTCCCGATGTCCCTGGACTGTCAAATCGAATTGTTGCGCAAGGTGATGGTATGCCTGCTCTTCTAATAACAGCTCCAGACGTGTGAATCCCATGCGCCGCGCCTGGGCCAGCGCGGCCTGGACAACATCAGGCATGGCGGCTGCGTCCCCGGCAAACCAGGCGGAGGCACTCACCAGGCGCTCGCGGGTGGCCATTTCTTTTAGAATCAAGTAAACCGGCGCGCCGCCAAGTTGAATCCGCCAGCGCACGGCGCGCAGAATCCGTAGTTCCGGGATGGCCATCTCGTTCGGAAGGTCCTCCCAGGCCTGGCACGCGGATTGGTAGCGACCGATAGGCAACGGCAGTCCTCGCACAACTGCATAGCGACCATCAAGTATCGGCTCTGGCGGATAAGGCGAGGTATGCTCGCGGGTTGCCGTTTGAGTTTCTACCAAGCGCAGGCCAGGCTCCAGGCCCAATTTTGCGTAAAAAGGCCTGATCTCGGGGACGACGGTGAGCGTATGGCAGCCGAGCTCACGGGCCAGCTCGCAGGCTTCACGTACCAGTGCAGAACCGGCACCATGACGCTGCCAGTCCCGGTGCACATACAGGATCGACAGGTGCAGCGTCCGGCCCATGGGCGCGGGCTCTTCGCTCAAGAACAACTCGGCCTCGCCGGCGATCTGGTGATCGATCTCGGCGACGAGTGCATAGTGTCCAGCGAGCAAGAGCCGATTCAGGTGAACGGCACACGTCTCCAGGCTCATCCAAGGCCCACCGTTCAGCCAGCGCTCGTAAAGAGATAGATCTTCATACCGTGCCGGCACCCGGCCGCGTGCCTCGAAGCGGAACCACTGGCGGTTGTCGCTACAGTGGATGGCAGTGATCGCCGCCACGTCGGCCAGGGTGGCGGGGCGTATGTTGATGCGCATACCAGACCTCTATGCTACGCTTTAGCATGCTTGACCCGCAGTTGTTCCAGCACCAACCGATCGGTTGGAAAAGCCAGCGGCTCGGGCAGCGCGTCCAGGTCGAAGAAGGCGACTTCGGCGATATCGTCGCCGGCAGCGAGTTGCCCTCCGACGACATCGCCGTAGAACCAGAT
>JBBITV010000120.1:0-9789 GCA_037440585.1 Chloroflexota bacterium | reverse complement strand
GTCGTGGCGGGGAGCCTGGAATACCTGTCGAGACAGACGGACGAGGCGGGGCGGGCCGTGCTCCAGCTTTCCCCCACCATCACCGAACCGTACCAGGTCAGCCTGGAGAAGCTGGGCTTTGCTCAGACGGTGATGGACCTGCCGGTGTGGATCGCGCCGGACACCACGCCGCCGGCCCTGTTCCTGGACGCCCCGTCCATTACCAACCGCACCTCGCTGACCGTCACCGGCCTGACCGAGGCCGGCGCCAGCCTGACCATCAACAGCCAGGCCGTCACCGTGGACTTTCAGGGCCGTTTCACCACCACACTGACCCTGAGCGAGGGGGGCAATCTGCTGACCGCCACAGCGACCGACCCGGTCAGCAACACCACAACCGTCACCCGCAGCGTGACCCTGGACACCGTGCCGCCAACCCTGTCGGTGACCAACCCGCCGGATGGGCTGTTCAGCCTCCAGGAGGTCATCTCCGTCACCGGCACTGGGAGCACCGAGGTGGGCGCCAGCCTGACGGTCAGCGGCACCCTGGCGGCGGTGGACCAGGCCAGTGGCGCTTTCAACGCCTGGATGCTGCTGCAACCCGGTGTGAATGCCATGCCGGTGACTGCTGTCGACGAAGCGGGAAACACTACGGCAATCAGCCGCACGGTGGCCTACTCTTGTGTTTTCGGGGACTTTGACGGCAACGGCCGGGTGGATATCGTGGACCTCATGCAGGTGGCCAGGCGCTGGGGGACGCGGCCGGGAGGTGCCGGCTACCTGGCGATCTATGACGTGGACCATAGTGGAGAGGTGGAGGCGGGGGATATCCAGGTTATGGTTGCCCAATGGCGGAAGGGGTGCTAAATGAAAGACAACCGCCTTGACTATGACGTCCTGGTTGAGTACAATAAGGCTGTGCATTATGAGCAGAATGAGCAGAATGACCATAGTGAACAGGAGGTACCGTAAATGGCAGAGCAAACGCTTAGCGTGGTCGAGGCCCGGCGCAAATTCGCCGACGTGCTCGGGCGGGTGGCTTACGGGCGGGAAGAGATTATCATCGCGCGCGCGGGCCAGCCGATGGCCGTGCTGATCAACGTCGAAGAACATCGCCGGCTGAAGGCGCTAGATCAAAAACAGCGCGCGACAGCGCAAGCCGCTCGCTTCAAGGGGAATAGCACCATTCAGACCGTGGAAGCACTTTTTGACGGCGAAGTGTTACGTCCTGAAGCGTCGTTGGAGCTAGAGACAAACGCACGTGTGCATATCGTCATTGAAGCTATCAAGGTTCCGGAGACGAGGCCACCATCTTTCCTGCGGAAGGCTCGGTCGCTTAACTTACAAGGGCCACCAGACTGGTCAGCCAGGTTTGAGGACTACCTTTACGCCCAAGAATCGGAAGCCGATGACTGAAATCTTCCTTGATGCCGCGTACGCGATTGCCCTATCTGCGCCAGGCGATCGGTATCACGAACTGGCCGAAATGCTGGCCGACCAGTTGGAGTCAGAACGAAAACGGCTGGTGACGACGCGAGCCGTCGTTTTGGAAATCGGTAATGCGCTGGCCAAGCTGCGCTATCGCCAGGCCGCTGTTGAGTTGCTGGGTTCGCTCGAAGAAGACCCTCAGGTGGAGATTGTGCCACTGGACGAAGAGTTGTATGCGCGAGCATTTCAGCTCTATCGGCAGCGGCCGGACAAGGAGTGGGGCATCACGGACTGCATCTCATTTGTGGTGATGCAGGAGCGCAGGTTGACCGAGGCATTAACCACGGACGAGCACTTCCAACAGGCTGGCTTCCGAGCGTTATTGCTGGAAAGTTGATAGCTTAACCCTTGACCATACCTTCGACTGCAATGAAAGACAAACGCTTATCCGACACGTTTCACAGATTGATGGCTGCTGGCCGAGTAGCATTGATGCCCTACCTGACCATCGGCTATCCGAGCGTGGCGACGACGTTGGACCTGGTGCCAGCGCTGGTCGAAGCCGGTGCGGATCTCTTTGAGCTGGGCGTGCCGTTTTCCGATCCGCTGGCGGATGGAGCGACGATCCAGCACGCGACGCACCACGCACTCCAAAACGGTGTGACCGTCGATATTTGCCTGGCGACAGTCCGTGAGTTACGCCAGCGCGGCGTCCAGGTGCCACTGCTCCTCATGGGTTACTACAACCCGGTGCTCCAGCGCGGCCTGGAGAAATTCTGCCGTGATGCCGCCGACGCTGGCGCCGATGGCCTGATCATCCCCGACCTCCCGCCTGAGGAGGCGGACGACCTGCTCGCCGCGTGTCGCGCGCATGACCTGGACCTCATTTTTCTCCTGGCCCCGACCAGCACCAATGCGCGCATCCGGCTCGTCACCGAGCGCGCCAGCGGTTTTATCTACCTGGTGTCCCTGGCGGGGGTCACTGGCGCCCGCGATCAGTTGCCGCCTGAGCTCGAGGCTTTCGTCGCCCGGGTGCGCCAGGCGACAAACCTGCCGTTGGCAGTCGGCTTCGGGATTGGCAACGCAGCCCAGGCCGGGCGGGTGGCCGCCGTCGCCGATGGGGTGATCGTCGGCAGCGCGATTGTCAAACTGGCGGGCGAAGCGGCTAACCCGGTCGCCGCCGTCAGTGCATTCGTGCGTGAGTTGCGGGCGGGGATAGACCGTAGGCTATTACACCCGATTTGAATGCCCCCACTACCACTGATCGAAGGGCTTCACCACACCGCCCGGCGGAGCGGCACCATTGAGGGCCAGCGTGCCCGTTGAGGAAGTACCGTCGGTGACGCTACTCGGGCCAAGTGTCACAGAGGCTGGGACAGGGGGCAACACCGTCAGCATGGCTGTCGCGGTCGCCCCACTGCTGGTCGCAGAGCTGAAGATCAGGACCCTGGATACCCACCAGGATGCTATCGCTGACATCCGGCAAAGGCGCAGGATACATCAGGAGCTGATCCGTCTGCCACTGGGCAAGCCAGTTGGGGGTGATCACCGACTTGTCTTTCTCGGCAGGAAAGCGGAGGGCCACATTCGCCAGGTTACTGAGGGCGGCGGCGATATGCCGCCTATCTCCCAACTCCCACAGGATCGCCAGGCACTCCTCGTAAAGGGCGCGTGCGGCCGCGTAATCGCCCTGGTTGTGGGCCACAAGCCCCAAGTTGCCGAGGGAGTAGGCCATGCCGTGCCTGTCGCCCAACTCACGCCGTATAGCCAGGCTCTCCTCGTGTAAGGCGCAGGCCGCAGCGTAGTCGCCCTGGTCGTGGAGCACAAGCCCAAGGTTGTTGAGCCCCACGGCAATGCTTCGCTGGTCGCCCAACTCCCTGAATATGGCCAGGCTCTCCTCGTATCGGGAGCGTGCCGTAGCGTGGTCGCCCTGGTAGTTGGCCAAGGCCCCGGCACCAATGAGCGCCTTTGCCCGCGCTGCCGTCCGCCCTGCAGAGCCCGGTAGGGCCAGGAGCTGTGCCAGCCACTTTCGTCCCTCTCCATAGTGCCCTCGCAACCTCCTTGTCGGTGCAGACCGCCTCCGCAGCTTCCACTGTAAAACCACCGGCAAACACAGACAGCCGGTTGAACAGAACCTGCTCCGCCTCAGACAGCAGGTCGTAACTCCAGTCTATTGCCGCCCGCAACGTCTGATGCCGGCGGGGAGCTGTCCGCCCGCCGGCGGTGAGCAGCCGGAAACAATCCTCCAGCCGCGCGGCAATCTGCTCCACCGAGAGCATTCTCACCCGTGCCGCCGCCAGCTCAATCGCCAGCGGCATCCCATCCAATCGCTGGCAAATCTGCGCCACCGCTGCTGCGTTCTGCTCCGTCAGCGCAAACGCAGGCTGGCTAAAGCGTGCCCGCTCGACAAAGAGACGTATCGCCTCATATCCAAAATCCAAAATCGAAAATCCAAAATTGGCAGGGGGTAGTGAAAGAGAGGGCACGCGCCAGGTCAACTCCCCCGCGACCCGCAAGGGCTCGCGGCTGGATGCGCAACATGGCAGCACCTCTGGACCGGTTGCCAGCCGGATCGCCAGGTGCTGAATCGAGAACTAGGCACCTCCCGGACCAGGAACGGCAAAAGCTACCGGCGAATCAAGCCGGATGCGGTCTTCGCCCGCGTACACATTCAGCCGCCGTGCCCGGGCATAGCCGATAAGCGTGATCCTCCACTCTTTCGCTAACTGAATCGACAGCACCGTTGGCGAGGTGCGCGAGACAACCACCGGCGACTCCAGCTTGGCCACCTTGGTGATCATTTCAGAAGAGATGCGCCCGGTGGTCAGAACAATTGTGTCGCGGGTGGGGATGCCTTGCATCAGGCATATCCCACGCAGCTTGTCCAGGGTATTATGCCGGCCGACGTCCTCGGCCACGGCTAGCAACTGCTCGTCTCGCGCCAGGGCAGAGGTGTGGACGCCGCGCGCCATGCGATACAGCGTGGCGTTGGCGTTGAGTTGCTCGACCAGGTGCACGATCTGGGAGACCGTCACCTGCAGGTCAGATTGCAGGGGTGCGTGCTCCCTGGATAGGTCGTCGAAGGTGACTCCGCCGCCGCAGCCGGAAGTCAAAGTCTTGGGTCCCAGGCTGGCGACGGGATCGCCCTTGACCCGGGCGTCGATGGCTCCCACGGATTCAGCGCAGACGGGCATCGTGAGCGTATCATTCAGACCGATGGACGGCACGTACCAGTAGCAACGGTTTTCCGCCTCGAATACCTTCAGCGACAGAACGTCTGACAATTCGGCGATGAGCCCTTCTGACTGGAGGAAACCCAGGGCGAGGAAGTGCAAATCGCGGGGGGTGCACATGAACGTGACCAGCTCACACCCATTCACGTACAACGTCCAGCGGGATTCACCGATCACAGGCGCGTGGAGCCGCTTGGCGGAGTGAAGGGTGTATTCAGTGTAGGTAAGAAGAGGTGCCGTCTCGTTCATTGCACGGAACCGTCGACCATGTCATTCTGGGCGGAGCGAAGAATCTACAGCGCGCGGAATGAGACTCTTCGCTCCGCTCAGAGTGACATTAGAGGTCTTTTGCAACCATAGCCTCCGCCAGCGCCAACTCATTCGGCGTATTGACGTTGAAAAGCGAAAGATGCTGTGGATCAAACACGTCGATCTCTTCCTGCTCGACGTAGCACACCCGGACGTGCGAGTGAAAGGCAATGGTGCGGAGATCATCTTCTCGCAAGGCGCGCTCAATGGGCTCCAGGCAGGTCTTGGCGTAGATGGCATGCAGGGGGTGGAGCTCTCGCTCCTTGGCGGTTGACTTCGGGTCGGCGGCACGGTCGCGCCCATCGCTCGCCAGGCGGGGAACGACGACGTCGTAAGCCGGAGCCAGGACCGCCATGTAGCGCAGTAGATCGGCGTTCAAGAACGGCATGTCGCAGGCGACGACGAAGGTGTAGGGATGTCGCGCCGCCTGGATGGCAGTGAAGATCCCGCCCAGGGCGCCGGTCCCTGGATAGACATCACCCACTATCCGGACCCCAAAGCCGGCATAGGGTTCAGGCGTGTTAGTGACAATGAGCAGGTCATCGCTGACCTGGCTGAGGGTATCCAGGACCCGCTCGATCAGCCACCGGCCGCCGACAGGCATAAACGCTTTGTCGCGGCCCATCCGGCGGCTCTGTCCACCTGCCAACACCGAAGCGCTGAACTCAGGCATGCGAATCCGCGACCATGAGGCCGCCCTCGCCGAGGGCGATGATATCCGCGCTGCCCACCCGCTCGCCTGCCATCAAGCGCGGGAGTAGCAAATCAACGACGTTTGTTTCCCGCGAGCGGACGCACCCTGGGGCGCCCAGGATCGGGATGCGGCCGTGGTACGCCAGGAGGAGCAGGTTGCCCGGCTCGACGGGCGCGCCGTAGTGCTCAACCTCACCGCCCGCCAGGCGGATTCCGCGCGGCGTAATATCGTCGACGTCCATGATGGAGGTTTCGCCGGCCAGTACCACCAGCCCGGCACCGGCGGCAATCTGGCGCGTAATGGCCGTGGCAATCTCGGGTGGATCCTCCGGGACGTAGGCCACGTCCAGGACCTGGGACCCCAGTCCCTCGATACGCGCCCGGATAGGTGGCTCAAATAGCCGGAAGACGCGATTCCGCGCCGCTTCACTCCCGGTCAGGATTACCCCCACGCCCGCCCGGTGCAAAGGAGTAACCCCCAGCACTCCATCCGAAGAGCGACATAGCGCCTCGACGCGCTGCAAATCGGCTTCAGGGACCGCGAAGGGGATTACTTTCACGGTTGCGACGATAGCGTCTGGGGAAACCACGGTATGGCGATGCAAAGTGGCGATCGTTAGACCCGAGATGCTATTCACCTGATGTAGGGCGGCGGAGTTAATACGGACAATCCCCCGGGTGGTCGCCAGCAAATTCACCCGGCCGGTGGTGGCGGAAGTCATTCGCACACCAGGGCCGGCCGCAGCGGTCGCCAGACGCGCTGCAGCCTCGTCCTCGTGAACGTCGCCGGGTTCGAGCTCGGCTACGTAAATCTCGTTGAAGCCAAGTTCGAGAAAGCGTGGGATATCCACATCCCGGATGAGGTATCCCTTACGGAAGACTTTGTGGCCCGCCTGGTCGCTCAGATTGTGACACAACAGCATGCCCACCGCCTCGGATGGCCTTACTGTGCGCAGCCTCATCTAAAGCCCCCTCCACACGACCACAGACGACCGACCGCCGTCAATGACATCACTCAGGCGGCGGATAAACAAACCCACTACAGAGACGCGAAGTTCGCAGAGAAAACCTGTTTCGGGGTGTGGGGACGGGCGTGTGCAGTTCGCTTCCGCCCCCACTGCTATTATAGGCTGAGCGGGCAAAAAGTCCAAGAGTGGGGAGTTTGCAATAGCTCACAATAAAGGGACGCCGCGCTGAGTCTTTGCGCGACATCCCTTTCCTGATCGGCAGTTAGCGTTAGACCAGATGCGCTTCCAGATAAGAGACTGCCTGGCCTACCGTGGTAATCTTTTGTGCTTCCTCGTCCGAGATCTCGCCACCGAACTCTTCCTCGAAGGCCATAATCAATTCCACCAGGTCGAGGGAGTCGGCTTCCAGATCCTCTTTGAAGCGTGCCTCAAGCGTGACACGCTCGGGGTCTACCCCCAACTGATCCGTAATGATGGCCTTGACGCGGTCGAAGACATCGCTCATCGGTTCACCCCCTTGTTCGGTGCAATAGGATTGACTTGATCGATTCAGTCGCCGGAATTGGCGACGTAGTATACCAGCGATACAGACAGGAGTCAACCCGTCCATTTCCGATTCCAAAGGAATTTGACAAGCCGCTGAGGTACTGCTAAGATTCGATCCTACGAACATAGGACGAAAGTGCGACGCACCCCAAGTGCGTCGCACCTTAACAGATTCGATCCTACGAACACCGCCACGAGATAAAAGTTACGCTGAACTTGCCAGTTCGTGCAAAGGAAAATGTCAAATGACTGAAGCCGAAGTAACGTCTCGCCGCAAGCTGGACCACATCCGGGTTAACCTGGAAGAGGACGTGCAGTCAGCGCTGACGAATGGATTCGAGAATTACCGTTTCGTGCACCAGGCGCTGCCGGAGCTCAACCTGGCAGACATCAACCTGTCCGCACCGCTGCTCGGGAAGCGCCTGAGTGCCCCCTTTCTCATCTCCTCGATGACCGGCGGGACCGAGCGGGCACGCGCCATCAACGCGAACCTGGCGCAGGCAGCCCAGGCGCGTGGGATCGCCATGGGACTCGGCTCGCAACGCGCCGCCATCGGAGACCCCGCCCTGGCGGCCACCTACCAGGTGCGCCGCTACGCACCGGATATTCTCCTCCTGGCCAACCTGGGCGCGGTCCAACTGAACAACGGGTACGGAGTCGATGAATGTCGCCGCGCCGTCGAGATGGTTGAGGCGGATGCGCTAATCTTGCACCTCAACCCGCTGCAGGAAGCCCTGCAGCACGGCGGCAATGTCAATTGGGCGGGACTCCTCAAGAAGATCGAGCAGGTGTGCCGGTCGCTGCCGGTGCCCGTCGTTGCCAAGGAAGTCGGCTGGGGTATCTCAGAGGAGGTGGCGCGCCGGCTGGCGGAGGCCGGAATAGCCGCCATCGACGTGGCCGGGGCCGGTGGGACTTCGTGGAGCGAGGTCGAACGCCACCTGACCCCGGACGAGGGAGTCCGCCGCATCGCCCGCCAGTTCGTCGACTGGGGCATCCCGACAGCCGAATCGTTGCAGATGGTCCGGCGCGGCGCGCCACACTTGCCGCGCATCGCCAGCGGCGGTATGCGCTCCGGCCTGGATGCTGCCAAGGCCATCGCCCTGGGCGCGGACGCGGCGGCGATGGCCTCGCCGTTTTTGAAAGCGGCGGCCATTTCAGCCGAAGCAGTCATCGAGACTATCGACGAGTTGGCCCAGGAGTTGCGGATTACGATGTTTTGCATCGGGGCAGGGAGTATTGCCGCCCTGAAGGACACGCCGCACTTGCGGCAGGCTGAACTCTAGGGGTACTGAGGGCACGTCGTGCTACCCCACGCTGCCGACTCGCGCGTGATGTCGTCGATCCCGACCTGGCCGTCGCCGTCAAGATCATACGGCTTCCCGGTTAGTTCGCGCCAATGGTCGGCATAGAGCTCGATATCCCCCGAGTCTATCTGCCCGTTCCCGTTTAGATCGTAGCAGGTTATGGGCGTTGGGGTCGCTGTCGAGGTGGCCGTTGGGGTCGGGGTGAAAGTCGGCGTGGACGTGGGTGTCAGGGTTGAGGTTGGGGTTTGGGTGTAGGTAGGCCCGCACGAGGGGAACTTGAATGAACCAATGCGGGTCTGCCAGTTGCTGCCCGTCGTGGCATAGTACTCCGTCGTGTACCAGAATGTGCAGTCGTCGACGGGGTCTACGGTCATCGCGCTGTAATCGCCCCAGCGGCTGCTCCCGCCACTTTGAGCGCCGGAACCCGCTATCAAGGTCGTTTCTCCTTGCGCCAATTCGCCAGGTGGATCGTCAGCCAGGCGGCCAACATAGCGGATGGCAGGATACATACTGCTACTTGACGCACTGTAACCCAATGCCATATTGCCACTGCCGTCCACGGCCAGGCTGCCCATCCACCGATAGGTCAAATCAGGCTGATACGTGCCCTGCTGGTAGACCACCGGCGTACTGTTCGGGTTTCGTATTTCATACCAGCGGATGCCGGTGACGCCGCCACTGCTGACCGTGTGATTGGCCCACAAGGATTCAATGCCCCCGATATGGCGATACTGCAACTGCATCATCAGCCGGTCACCGAGGGCGTCAAGCAGTTCGCTACTGCCCAACTGGGGAACAATAAACTCGCCGGGCTGGGAAAACGCAGCTACCGTCAAGTTCGTAGGGCTGGTGAAGGTGGAGTTACCCGGGTTACTCCAGTCGACGTGGAACTTCCAAAGGTGGAATGTGCTCGGAGCATCGACCGAGGCAAAGAAATTGGGAGAACCTGCTGGGGGTAGGTTACCGCGTAGATTGCTGGGCAGCAGGCCAAAATAGCCCGAGGCCGCACTCAAATCGAAAGAAACGTTGCGCAGTGATGCGCCATTGATCAAGTCATCCCGGTTGAGTGCCCATACCCGTACACCCCGCCAAAAGCCGAGGGAATTGAACAAGTTGGCGGACATATAAATACCGTCGGGCCATACGCCGAGCTTGGGATAGTCGTTTATGTACGTGTTATGGGCGAGGAAGCCGTACATCCACCATCCGCCGGAGACCGGATCACCGCTCTGAGATACGGCGATACATTCGTAGAACGGCCCTTTGTCATTGGACCACGCAAAATCGGTGATGATCCAGCGGTCAGCTATTACATCGTAGAGTACTATC
>JBBITV010000119.1:0-9845 GCA_037440585.1 Chloroflexota bacterium | reverse complement strand
TGACTCACGATTCCCACGAAAGGAGGCCGGCAGCTTCGGTAACATTATCATTTGATTTGACACGCAACGGACAAAATCTCAAAGGACGTCCTCTTCCAATTCCACCAATTGTCGACCACGCCGCTGGGTTCCGCGCTGCGGGCGCAGCCCCAACCCGAGGCGCGGCTGCTTGTCGGTATCCTCCTCTTTGCCCAATGGCATGCGATTGCCCTTCTCATCCAGGGCTTCCACGCTCAAGCCCAGACTCTGGAGTTCCTTGACCAGCACCAGGAACGACTCGGGTGCGCCGGGCTCGATGATCTCCTCGCCCTTGACGATCGCTTCGTAGGTCTTCACCCGCCCGGTCACGTCGTCTGACTTGATGGTCAACATCTCCTGCAACGTATGAGCCGCGCCGTATGCCTCCAACGCCCAGACTTCCATCTCGCCGAAGCGCTGGCCGCCGAACTGCGCCTTGCCACCCAGGGGCTGCTGCGTTACTAGCGAGTAGGGCCCCGTCGACCGGGCGTGCACCTTGTCCTCGACCAGGTGGGCCAGCTTCATCATGTAGATGACGCCGACTGTCACCGGATGATCGAAAGGCTCACCGGTCTTGCCGTCGTAGAGGATCGTCTTGCCAGAGGTCGGCAAGGGCACCCGCCGCTCGCGGCTGACCCGCTCGGCCTCCATGTCGAGCTGATCGTCTGGGATGTTGGCGATGTCGATGCCCTGAGCCTTCAGCCAGAGGCGCAGACACGCAAGCCGGGCTGCTGCGTCGACGCGATGGCGCTCCCGCATCGTCTGCCGGTCATCCTCAAACGCCAGGATGGTATCAGGATCAAATCCCTGCTCTCGCAGCCAATAGCGCAGTGCCTGGCGGCGCGCATAAACATGGTCGCTCATCAAGCGATTGAGGTCGATGTCGTCATCCTGCAACCATTGGGCCATGTAAATTTGCCGGGCTTCGTCGTCGTCCTTCAGCGATTCCATGTCATAGTTTTGTGCGCGGAGCCAGGCCCACGCGCGCTCCGTGACTTCCTTCCACGCCGCGTCGATCATCCACGCCCGTGCCAGCTCGGCGGCGATTTCATCTTCCTTCGAGCCGTCAAACACTGAGGACACGACCCGGAAACCCAGCTTGTCGGCGGCCCACCCCAGGTGCGTCTCCAGGATCTGCCCGATGTTCATACGGCTCGGCACGCCCAGCGGGTTGAGAATAATCTCGACCGGGGTGCCGTCCGGCAGGTATGGCATGTCCTCAATCGGCACCACTTTGGAGATAACACCCTTGTTGCCGTGGCGACCGGCCATCTTGTCGCCCTCGGTAACCTTGCGCTGCTGTGCCACGCTAACTCGCACCAACTGGTCGACGCCTGCGGGCAGGTCAGTGCTCTCCTCACGCGTAAACGCCTTGACATCGACCACCTTACCCTTCTCGCCGTGAGGCAGCCGCAGCGACGAGTCTTTCACCTCGCGTGCCTTCTCGCCGAAGATCGCCCGCAGCAGCTTCTCCTCTGGCGTCAGGTCCGTCTCGCCCTTGGGCGTGATCTTGCCGACCAGGATGTCACCCGGGCCGACTTCAGCGCCGACGCGAATAATACCTTCCTCATCCAGGTCGCGCAGCGCATCCTCGCCGACGTTGGGGATGTCGCGCGTGATCTCTTCCGGCCCCAGCTTCGTATCGCGCGCTTCAATCTCGTGCTTTTCAATATGGATCAAGGTAAACTTATCGTCGCGGACCACAGACTCGCTGACCAGGACCGCGTCCTCGTAATTGCCACCCTCCCAGGAGAGGAACGCCACCAGCACGTTCTGGCCCAATGCCAACTCGCCCTGATCCGTCGACGAGCTATCGGCGATCACCTGGCCCTGGTACACAAACTGGCCTTTGTCGACGATGGGCCGCTGGTCTATACAGGTGCTCTGGTTAGAGCGATTGTACTTGCGCAGCGGGTAGACCATGTCACCATTGACGCCACGAACGACGATCTGATTCGAGCTGGCGCTGACGACTTCGCCATCTTCCAGCGCGATGACCACCTGGCCCGAGTCCACGGAGGATTGATACTCCATGCCCGTGCCGACAATGGGAGCCTCGGGGTGGATGAGCGGCACACCCTGGCGTTGCATGTTCGAACCCATCAGGGCGCGGTTGGCGTCATCGTGCTCCAGGAACGGGATCAACGATGCCGAGACACCCACGATCTGCTTCGGTGACACGTCGATGAAGTCCACCCGGTCGACCGGCTCCATCATGAACTGCTGGCTGCGCCGGACCGACGCGCGCTCCTTGACGAATTCGCCATAGTCGTTCAGCTCGGCGCTGGCCTGGGCGATGGTGTAGCGGTCTTCCTCGTCGGCCGTCAGATAGACGATCTCGTTTGACACTGCTGGGACAATCTGGACCTCTTCAATGCGTGGCTGCGCCGCGATCCGCCTGGCCAGTTCCTCATCGATCCGCACCCCGGCTTCAGCCAATACCTCACCCGACTCGGGATCGATCACCGGCTCGCGCACCCGTTTGTCAATCAAATCTTCAACCCGGTTGGGGACGGTCTTGAGCACACGCCGGTATGGCGTCTCGATGAAACCGTACTCATTGACCCGGGCGTAAGTTGCCAGGCGGCCGATGAGCCCGATGTTGGGACCTTCCGGCGTCTCGATAGGACAGATGCGGCCGTAGTGGCTGTGGTGCACGTCGCGCACGTCGAAGCCAGCGCGCTCGCGGCGCAGACCGCCGGGGCCGAGGGCCGAGAGGGTCCGCTTGTGCGTCAGCTCGGCCAGCGGGTTGGTTTGATCCATAAACTGGCTGAGCTGGCTGCCGCCAAAGAACTCACGTGTGGCGGCGACAACGGGGCGGATGTTGATCAGGGCCAGTGGTGTAACGCCCTCCGGGTCACGCGTGCTCATTCGTTCGCGCACCACGCGCTCCATGCGCAACAGGCCGATGCGTAACTGGTTCTGTAGCAACTCGCCAACAGTCTTGACACGGCGGTTGCCCAGGTGATCGATATCGTCAAAGCCCTCGACACCATTGTTTACCAGGATCATCCGCTCGACTACTTTGACCAGGTCTTCTTTGGTTAGTGTGTGCTGGTTAAGGGGCACACTCAGGCCGAGGCGCTTGTTCAATTTGTACCGGCCGACTTTGCCCAGGTCGTAGCGGCGCTGTTGGAAAAGAAGCCCGGTCAGGAAATTGCGGGCGTTATCCAGGGTCGGCGGGTCGCCGGGGCGCAGCTTTTTGTAAAAATCAAGCAGCGCATCGTCGACGCCAGTCGCAGGATCGCGCTCGATGGTGGCGGCAATGTAAGCATGCTCTGGAATGTTGTCCACGGCCGCGAACAGGTCGAACAACTCGTCGTTGGTGCCGTAGCCGATGGCGCGCAGCAGGGTGGTGACCGGGAACTTGCGCTTCCGGTCGACTTTGACTGAAAGCACGTCGCGCTTGGACGTCTCAAACTCGAGCCAGGCTCCCCGATTGGGAATGAGCTTGGCCATGCACAACGCCCGTCCAGTTGCCCGGTCCTCTTCGACCGTGAAATAAACCCCCGGCGAACGGATGAGCTGGCTGACGACGACACGCTCGGCGCCATTGACGATGAACGTGCCGTTCTCGGTCATAAGCGGGAAGTCGCCCATGAAGACTTCCTGCTCCTGCAACTCGCCGGTCTCGCGGTTGACCAAGCGCACCTGGACCCAGAGCGGCGACGCGTAGGTCATGTCCATGTCGCGGCACTCTTTCTCACTATACTTTGGCGTATCGAAACGATAGTCCAGGAAGTGGAGTTCCAGGTTCTTATTGAAGCTGATGATGGGGGAGATTTCGTCCAGCAACTCACGCAGCCCCTCGTTCTGGAACCATTTGAAGGACTGAATCTGCACCTCGATCAGGTTCGGAATACTATGTACGTCCGGGATACGATTATATGATTTCCGCTTTACCGCTCCGTTGTAGCCGTTAGTGCTGATTTTTGCTTGTACGTCATAGAGAGCAGTTTGCACTTGCATTGGACCTTCCTTGCTATTCGGTCAGGCTCAAGCGGCCCTGCAAATAAGAACCCGACAGAGACTATAAGACGCTCAAAGCCGTGTCTTTTTCCATAAATGCAATCTAATATTTTAACAGGAAATCTTCTATTTGTCAAACGCAAATGCTTATGAAAAGTTACGCGCGGAAAACACACACAGGGGATTTCGCAGGACGCGAAGTGCGCGCTGCGAAATCCCCTGGTCTGTGGACAGCGGGGATTGATGTTTAGAAGGGGATCTCGTCTTCGGGCAGCGGTTCAACCTGCCCCTCGCCCGGTTGCCCTGGGCGCGCAGCGCCTTCGCCGCGCGTGCCAAGGAAGCGGACGCTCCGCGCCGTCATCTCGAAGCTGGCCCGGGCCTTGCCGTCCTGGCCGAACCAGATACGCGGCCCGCCTGTTTCCTGGTCTCCCTCCAGTTCACCCTCGACCAGCACCTGGCGGCCCTTTTGTAAATATTGAGCGCAGACTTCAGCCTGCTTGCGCCAGGCGGTGACCCGGAACCAGGTGGTCTTCTCACCAGTTCCTCCATCCTGGGTTGTCCAGCGGCGATTGACAGCTACCGAAAACTTGGTGACCGGTGTCCCATCCGGCGTGTAACGTAGTTCCGGATCGTTGCCGAGGTTACCGACGATCGTGAGACTTTGGTACATGACGTCTTCTCCTTCCCTAATGTATTGCGAGCCGTACACGGACGGCGCTGCGCCTCAACCCGTTAGCGGATTAGACCATTTGTTCCGATATTGTACCGCAAACCGGTGGTTTGGTCAAATTTGCAGCCAAACAAAGGGCCGTCTCATGTAACGCAAAGCTTAAAATTTCAAAATCTCGTTAAATTTGTACCTTCCTCCCCCTTGTAAAAAATGGATAGAAGTGGTACAATATGGGCATATTGTGGGGAAAAGTGGGGGACATTAGAGTGCTGTGGTGGGAGAATGAGCGCCTGAAGAGGCCCCAAAAGCCTATTAAGTGGGGACCTAGAACAGATGTTCTTCGGTGAATACGAGCATAACCTGGACGACAAGGGTCGTCTGATCATTCCGGCCCGGTTTCGCCCCACTTTCGAAGAGGGGATGTTCGTCACGCGTGGCCTGGATGGCTGTCTGTTCGCCTTTACCCCACAAGATTGGGAGAACATCGCCGGAAAGCTCAACGGTTTACCCCTAACCCGGGGCGATGCGCGCTCTTTCAGCCGGATGATGTTCTCGGGCTCCCTGTGCCAGCTCGATAAACAGGGCCGCATCCTGATTCCGGGGTCGCTCCGGCAACACGCTGGCTTAGAATTGAATGGCGAAGTTACCGTCGTCGGAGTCAACAATCGCGTTGAAATCTGGAGTAGAGCGCGTTGGATGGCGGCGACGGCCCGCATGGAGACGGATAGCACGGTTTTTGCCGAGCAACTGCGCGAGGTGGGGATTTGAGGATCCCCCACAATTCCCCACTACATTCCACCACCTGATTTTAGATTTTGGGTTCTACAATTTGGCTGACGTCAATCCAAAATCTAAAATCTAAAATTGAGTAATGGGTCATGTTCCGGTTCTTTATCAAGAAGTCATAAATGGTCTTCAGCCGCGCCCAGGGGGCAGATATATCGATGGGACGGTTGGGGCAGGCGGGCATGCCGGGGGAGTGTTAGCCGCCTCCAGCCCGGACGGACGGGTGCTGGGGCTCGATGCCGATCCTGAGGCTCTAGCAGTTGCGCGGGAGCGATTGGCACCGTATGGGGAGCGGTTCGTGCTGGCTCATGCCGACTTCCGTGAATTGGGTCGCGTCGCTCGGAGGCACGGGTTCGACCCGGTGGATGGGATCTTGCTCGACCTGGGGCTGTCGTCACTGCAGCTCGATGCGCCGGAGCGCGGATTCGCTTTTCAGGAAGAGGGGCCGTTGGACATGCGGTTCGACCCGAGCCAGCCGACGACGGCTGCCGATTTGGTCAATCGCTTGCCCGAGGCTGAGCTGGCGGACCTGATCTACCGCTACGGCGAGGAGCCGGCATCGCGACGCATTGCGCGGGCCATCGTGGCGCGGCGGCCTGTGCAAACAACGGCCGAGCTGGCGGAGATCGTCCGGCGGGCGGTGCCCGGACACTACAAGCGCCACCCGGCGACGCGCACGTTTCAGGCGTTGCGTATCGCCGTCAATGAGGAACTGGAATCCTTGAGCGCGGTCTTGCCTCAAGCGGTGGAATTGCTCAAGCCGGGCGGTCGGCTAGCGGTCATTACGTTCCACTCGCTAGAGGATCGCCTGGTCAAGGATTTCCTGCGCAAAGAGGCACGTGGGTGTCACTGCCCGCCCGAGACGCCCACCTGTGTGTGTGGTCACGTTGCTACCTTGCGGATCTTGACCCGGCACCCGATTCAGCCGGGCGACGCCGAAGTGCAACGTAATCCGCGCAGCCGGAGCGCAAAGTTAAGGATTGCAGAAAAACGTGAATCGAACTACATTTCCCCAATTTATCCCACTCCGCCCCGGCGTCGGAGGCTCAGGGATAGCGTTTGACGCCCGGCTGCTGAGGTTGGTGGTCGCCGGTATGGTGCTGTTTAGCCTGGCGAGTGTTCTCTATCTGAGCCAGGCCAGCTACGTGACCAGTATGAGTTATCGCATCGCGGTGCTTGACAAGGAATTGCAGACGCTACAAGGCATTAAAGCGCGGCGCATGCAGGAGTTTGCCGAGGTGACGGCTCCAGCCCGTCTGGACGCACGGGCAATAGCCTTGGGGTATGGGCCACCCCGGCAGACAGTGTATGTGAATATCGGGGCTGCACCGGCTGGGCCAGTAGCCCCAGATGGAGGCAGTGGCAATCCTGGACAGGCCGGACCGGTTAGGGACGCGGACATTTGGACATGGTTGAGAGCATGGTTCGGCATGGAATCGGCAGCGGTGACGAACTCCGTCGGTTCTTTGCCAGTCGGGGGATGGGGAGGACCGTAGCCCAATGTGGAGAGTTTGTGCCGAAGCTCGGGGGTGGATGTGCTAAACCCACTTGAGCGCCAGTTTCGCCGGCGTTTGGCGCTGCTGTTTGCGGCTTTCGCCGGTTTTGCGCTCATCCTGGTGGGTCGTCTGGTCTACTGGCAGGTTATCCCACGCACGTCCACCGAAATCGGCCTGACCCAGGACCAGGAGTCGGCGCCGTTTAGCCGTCCGCAGCGCGGTGCAATCCGCGACCGCAATGGGGAGTTACTGGCGGTCGAGATCGCTGAGTATGAGATTAGCGCGGCGCCGAGCTGGATTAAGGATGCCGAGGGCGTCGCCAAGAAGCTGGCACCCTTCCTCACTCAGCCCTGGGAGATTATCTATAACAAGATCAGCGATCAAAAGGCACCTTATGCACTGCTGGCACAGGGAGTGCCATTGGAAACCGGGCTTGCGATTGAGAAACTCAAGCTCAACAGTATTCAGGCTGAACTAAAGCCGCGCCGGGTATATCCCCTGGGTACCATGGCGAGCCACGTTCTGGGATTTGTCAATGCTGAAGGCCGTGCCTTTTATGGTGTTGAGGAGCAGTACGACCAGGTCTTGCGCGGGCAGCCCGGAGTGGGCGGCAAGCGGAATGTCATCAACCCACATCGCTTTGTCCGACCCCGTAACGGTAGTGAGATCTATCTGACCATAGATCGGACAATTCAGTCTGTTGCCGAGCGGGAACTACAAGCCACGATCTTCGAGCACCGGGCTGCCGCGGGTTCGGTTGTGGTGCTGGATCCCAGGACTGGTGCGATTTTGGCGATGGCGAGCTGGCCGGCCTACGACCCGAATAATTATGCTGCCTCGTCTCCCGAGCGATTTGCCAATCCGGTGTTAAGCGCCCAGTACGAACCGGGTTCGGTAATCAAGGTAATGACGATGGCGGCGGGTCTGGAAGAAGGCGTTATTTCGCCTGACAGTACGTACGAGGATGCGGGCTCGATCCGCATCGCTAACTTTGTGGTCTGGAACTGGGATCGCAAGGCGCACGGCACCACGACGATGACCGAAATGATGCAACATTCGTTAAACGTCGGTGCGGTTCACGTTGTGTTTCTCTTAGGGCCAGAGCGCTTCTACCGCTACCTGGACGCCTTTGGCTTTGCCAGGCCCACGGGAATTGACCTGGCGGGCGAAATTGCCGGGTCTGTGCGCAATCCGAACACTCCGAACTGGTCGCAAATCGATCTGGCGACCAACTCATTTGGGCAGGGGATGGCGGCCACGCCGTTGCAGGTCACCATGGCCATGGCGGCGGTCGCGAACGGTGGGGTGCTGTTTCAGCCGTATATCGTCGATCGAGTGGTCGATGCGGATGGCAATATTCTCGAAACGCGGCCACAGCCCAGGCAGCGGGTGATTTCTGAAAGAGTGGCTCACGAAGTTACCAGGATGTTGATGAAGGTCGTGTCAGGCGGGGTGCATCAGGCCGAGGTGAAAGGCTATCGCATGGCAGGCAAGACGGGCACTTCGCAAATTCCGGTGCTGGGTGGCTATGACCCCGACTGGAACATCACCTCCTTCGCCGGTTACGGTCCCGCCGATGATCCGCAGTTCGTGATCCTGGTCAAGGTGGATAAGCCTCGCGCTGGTTTGGGTTCGGACGTGGCGGCACCGGCTTTTCAGCGCATTGCCGAGCAACTGCTCACCTACATGCAGATCCCGCCGGATAACGTGCGATTGGCAAAATGGTAGGCGTTCTATGCTGACACTTGCAGACATCCTCGAAGCATTGAGCGGTCGGCGGCCAGCGCAGCCAGAGTTGGAGGCAGCCAGCGTCCAGCGTGTAGAGATCGACTCGCGGCAGGTCACGCCGGCAAGTGTGTTCATAGCACTCCAGGGTGAGCACCGGGACGGGCACGAGTTTGTCTGGGATGCCCTGGCACGGGGTGCCATCGGGGTGATCGCCGAACGCAAGATTGGCGATCTGGCATCGCAGGTGACGACTTTTGACGGCCAGAATCTGGTTATCCCGCTGGGTGCCAGTCTGATTCCCCTGGTGTTCCTGGTCGAGAACAGCCTGGGAGCGTTGCAAAGAGTCGCGGGGCACTGGCGGCGCCGGTTTACGGTTGACGTCGTCGGCATCACGGGCAGTATTGGCAAGACATCGACTAAGGAACTCGTCTGGTCGGTGCTGAGACAGCGCTTCAACACGCTGAAAAGCGAGGGCAGCTACAACAACGAAATTGGCCTGCCGCTGACCCTGCTGAAGCTCACGCCGCAGCACCAGCGGGTCGTCCTCGAGATGGGGATGTATGCTGTCGGTGAGATCACGCAGTTGGCGGAGCTGGCACAGCCGCGCATTGGGGTGGTGACGAATGTCGGACCGACGCACCTGGAGCGGCTGGGCACGCTGGAACGCATCGCTCAGGCCAAGGCGGAGTTGGTACAGGCCCTGCCGGCCGATGGCTGGGCAATCCTCAACGGCGACGACCCGGTCGTGCGCGGAATGGCCAGCCAGACGCCGGCGCGAGTCATGTTATACGGCTTGACTCCGGACTGCGATCTATGGGCCAGTGGGGTCAATAGCCATGGACTCAAGGGGATCAGCTTCTGGCTACATCATGGTGAAGACGTCATCCATGCCAAGATTCCCTTGCTGGGACGTCACAGCGTGCATACAGCCCTGCGCGCGGCGGCTGTGGGCCTGGCTGAAGCTCTCACGTGGCAGGAGATCATGGACGGACTCCAGACCGTCGCCGGTCAGGTGCGCCTGGTGGTCGTAGCGGGCATTCGGGGGTCCACGCTTTTAGATGATACTTACAATGCCAGCCCCGATTCCGTGCTGGCGGCACTCAACCTGTTGTCCGAGATGGGTGGCCGCCGGATCGCCGTCCTGGGCGACATGTTGGAACTGGGCGAGATCGGAAGAG
>JBBITV010000118.1:0-9858 GCA_037440585.1 Chloroflexota bacterium | reverse complement strand
CCAACACGCCGACGGCCACGCCAACCCACACACCCACAGTAACGCCGATAGCGACAAAGACGCCACCTGGCCCCATTTACCTGCCCCTCATCATGCGACTTTGGCCGCCTATCCCTGATACCCCGGTATTGCACGATATCAGTAACCTTGATGGAGATGGCAACTACACAGTAGGCTGGAGCCCGGCGGCTCGCGCGGCCACCTACACTCTGCAAGAAGACCGAGATGGCTCCTTCCCCAACCTGCTTGTCGTCTACTCAGGCGCGGGAACTTCGACGACGGTCATGGGGAGAGGGTCTGGCACCTACTACTATCGGGTCAAGGCCATCAATTCCTGGGGAGATAGCGCCTGGAGCCAGGTCAAGTCGGTAGCGGTGGCGCCGCCAGCCAGGATCGTCTTCCAGTCCGACCGGGACGGGGCAAGCACGGACATCTATACGATGAACCCGGACGGTAGCAACGTCACCCGCTTGACCAGCTCTCCAGAGAGCGACTGGAGCCCCGCCTGGTCCCCTGACCGATCCCAAATCACCTTCGGGCGCTGGCTCGGCCAGACTGAAGTTTTTGTAATGAATGCCGATGGCGGCAATGTCCGGCGATTAACCTTCAATAGCGATTTCGACGAAGGTCCAATCTGGTCCCCGGACGGGACACGTATAGCTTTCTCTCGCTCCCGTGGTTCTTACCCCTACGACAGCCTGGGCATCTTCGTCATGAACGCAGATGGCAGCAATGAACGGTTGCTAATTTCTCCACCTGCCTACGGACCAGCTTGGTCGCCTGACGGCACAACCATTGCCTTTGAAAGGCAAGGTGACCTTTACATAGCCGAGGTGGCTAACCCGGGCAACATAATCCGCCTGACCTTTTCTTTCTTAAACTACTCCCCGGATTGGTCGTCCGATGGCCGCCAACTGGCCTTTAGGTCTAATCGTGACGGGAATGATGAGATCTACGTAATGGATGCTGATGGGCGGAATGTGCGTCGGCTGACCAATCACCCGGCCAGCGACTGGAACCCTAGTTGGTCTCCAGATGGCCAACGAATCGTCTTTCAGAGCAAGCGAGACGAGAATTACGAGATATACGTAATGAATGTTGATGGGGGCAACCTAGTCAATTTGACCAGTAATCCTGCCTTGGATGCGGCACCAGATTGGTAACGGAGGATTTGGGCATGGGTGTTTTTGTCAAACGATAGAGGAGAGCAACGAAAGTGTAGAGGAATGCCATGCACGAGAGCCCGGCCAGCAAGGCTGTCAAGCACTACTACGACCAACAACCCGCACTGGAATGGGAACGGCTGGAGCAACACCGCACCGAGTTCGCCGTGACGATGCGGGCGCTGGTCGAGCACCTGCCGCCAGCGCCTGCTAAGCTGCTGGACTGCGGGGGTGGGCCGGGTCGCTACGCCGTCGAGCTGGCGCGTCGCGGCTACGAAGTGATCCTCTTTGACCTCTCTGCGGGGTGCTTGCAATTGGCGCGAGAGAAGGCTACCGAGGCCAGCGTGGCGTTGTCTGGCTACGAGCACGGCACGGCCACGGACCTCTCTCGCTTCCCCGACGACACCTTCGATGCCGTCCTGCTTATGGGACCGCTATACCACTTGCTCGAAGAAGACGAACGTCTGCAAGCACTGGCCGAGGCCTGGCGCGTGCTGAAACCGGGCAGTCCTCTCTTCGCCGCCTTCATCTCTCGCTATGCCGCTCACCGCTATTCTGCCGTCCACTCGCCCACCGCGCTCCTCGATCAGCCGGAACTGGGAGAGACGATTCTACGCAGCGGGTGCCTGCTCCCGCAAGGAGGAGAAAAGCCTGAGTTCGTCTGTTACCCGGCCCATCCCACCGAGGTCATCCCGCTCATGCGGCGTGCGGGTTTTGAGGTCGTCACCGTTCTGGCCGTCGAAGGTTTGGTCAGCATGATTGAGGATCAAGTCAATGCCCTCTCCGGTCCGGTCTGGGAGGCTTGGGTAAACCTGAATTACCGGGTGGCCCCTGACCCTTCGATGCATGGCTGTGCCGAGCATCTGCTGGCGGTCGCCCTCAAACCCCGCTGGCGAACGGTGTTGCGCCAGATCGCCCGGCGGCTCGACGAGGCCGGCGTGGCCTGCAAGGTTGTCGGCGGGGCGTCCCTGGCGCTTCACAATGTCCCGATCGCGGTAAAGGACGTGGACATTGAGACGGACGTCCAGGGTGCCTACTGCATCCAGGCCCTCTTTGCCGACCACGTTGTCGTGCCCGTGACCTTGTGCGAAAACGAGACCTATCGTTCCCACTTTGGCCGCTTCGATTTTGACGGCGTGGCTGTCGAGGTCATGGGCGATCTGCACCGGCGAGAAGCGGCTGCCTGGGTCCCCACAGCCGCCATCACAGAGACAACGGTGGATCTGGACGGCACACCGGTGCGCGTCTCCTGGCTGGAGGAAGAGACGCTGGCTTACATCCGGCGGGGCCGGTTGGACCGGGCAGCCCAGTGCCTGCCCTACTGCGACCATAGCCGGTTGCTGACGCTGCTGCCGGGGCAACCGTCTGCGGGTGTGTTGGGAGTGCAACCAGACGGCAAATCCGCATGCTAAAAAGCGACCCACTGCCATGGCTCTTGGAGCCTGACCCGGCGAACCCGGGAGTACGTTATTTCGCCCTGACCGAACTGTTGGACCGGCCAGGCGACGATCCGGAGGTCGTCGCAGCGCGGCGCGCGGTGATGACGAACGGCCCGGTGCCGGCGATTCTCGATGCCCAGGCACCTGAAGGCTACTGGGTCAAGCCTGGTGCGGGCTACGCCCCCAAGTACCGTGGCACAGCGTGGTCGGTCATCTTCCTGGCTCAACTCGGGGCGGATGGCAGCGATCCGCGCGTGCGCGCTGGCTGTGCCTATCTCCTCGATTACGCTCGCTCAGCCCTGGGTGGCTTCAGCGCTTACATCGATGCCAGGCCTTCCGGCATGGTTCATTGTCTGCAGGGCAACGTGTGCGCGGCGCTGCTCGACCTTGGCTGGTTCGGCGATGAACGGCTCGACGCAGCTCTGGACTGGCTGGCGCGCAGCATCACTGGCGAGGGTATTGCCCTGGCGGCCGAGAGCGGTGCGCCAGTACGCTATTATCTTAGCGGGAACAGCGGCCCAGGTTTCCTCTGTGCTGCGAACAATCAGTTGCCTTGCGCGTGGGGCGCGGTCAAGGCCATGCTTGCCCTCAGCAAGGTGCCCGAATTGGCCCGCACGCCCGCCATGCGAGCCGCCATCGACGTCGGCGTTGAGTTCTTGTTGGGGCACGATCCAGCCCTGGCCGATTATCCCTTCGCGTATGGCACCAGGCCAAGTGGGAGCTGGTTCAAGTTCGGTTACCCCATTGGCTATGTGACCGATGTGCTCCAGAACCTTGAGGCGCTGACCGCCCTTGGCTGCGGCGGCCATCCGCGCCTGGAGCGAGCCGTTGACTTGTTGCTGAACAAGCAGGACGATCAGGGACGCTGGAAGCTGGAATATGACTACCACGGAAAGATGTGGATCGACGTTGAGAAGAAAGGCCGGCCCAGCAAGTGGGTGACCCTGCGAGCGCTGCGTGTCTTGAAGCGCGCTGCCCAGGCACAAAGAACAGCCTGACGCGTTTTCTGCTCCATGCAGACGACATCACCAGATCAGACAAGTGACTGGTTGGGGGCGCGATGGGCCAATCCAGCTTTGATGCGGGCCTTGTGGCTCGTGGCCAATTTCCTCCCCCATGGGCTGATCTATCTGGCGGCCGGAAAGCCATACTTCGCCCTGGCACCTCTGTACGGGCTTTTCGGCGAGCTCTCCATCATGGCCCTCAACCTGATGTTGCCCATTCTGGCCATCCTGGCTCTGGATCGCGATGGTCTGCTAAACATCCGCCGCGCCCTGGGCTGGCGCTGGCTGGGCTGGCGAACGTGGGCCTGGGCTGTTGTCGCTCTCGTCCTGTTTCTGGCGGTCGCGCCCGTCGCCAACTGGCTGGTCGGCTCGTCGCCTTTCCCCTACGGGGCCGGCGTGGCCCTCAAGCTGCCGGGAGACTGGCCGCTGGTCGTCGGGTTCCTGGTGCTGTGGCTGTGCACGGCTTTTGGCGAAGAGATCATGCACCGAGGCTACCTGCAAACGGTGCTGCCCCGGCGATTCGGTGCGACGCTGGGCGTGCTGGTGCCGGCCCTGCTGTGGGGCCTGCGCCATCTGCCGAGCGATCTGTACTGGGGATCAAGCGCATCTGTAGCTCAATGGGCCAGCCGCCTGATCCAACTCTACGTCGGGGCGTTGGTCTTCGGGCTGGTGCGCCATCGCTCAGGTTCGCTGACCGTCACTGGCATTGCCCATCTGCTCTTGTGGATGGCAGTGATTCTGATCAACGCGTTGGCGAGCGTTTGGACACAGGCGTGACTTGGCATTACGACTGTTCATGTGCATAATTAGTGAATAATTAGGGCATGCAAATGAAATCGTGGAATACACACGGTATGAAACAAGAGCCTGAGGCCGGGCCTCATTTGGAGCCAGAGATCTCCCGACAGCGCCGCAGACGCCTTTCCGCTGGGTGGCGCAGCTTCGCATTGCTTGGCGCTGGTGTGCTGATTGCCTTCGCCGTTTTGTTTGCTTACAACGCGGTCCAGCCTGGCCAGACACGGATCACACCGCGCGACATCGACGACGCGGTTGCCCGTGCGCTGGCTTCCGCGACGCCTCCGCCGCCGGCCGCCAGGCTCGTCTATGAGGCGATCCGGCCGTCGCTGGTGGAGATCGATTCACGCTTTGCCGGTGACGACGGCAAGTCGGAGGAGGGCCGCGGTACCGGTGTCGTTGTCGACGAGGGCGGTGCTATCCTGACAAGTCTGCACGTCGTGCAGGATGCGAGCGATATCACGGTCGTCTTTGCAGACGGTACGCAGTCGAAGGCCGTTATTCTGGCGACGCAGCCAGAGAAAGACATCGCTGTCCTGCGCGCGCTGGAACCGCCGCCGTTACTCGTCCCTGCCATCATGGGCGATCCGCGCACTCTCCAGATCGGCGATGAGGCTATCGTCGTCGGTAATCCGTTTGGACTCACAGGCTCACTTACCACAGGTGCCATCTCCGGTCTTGGGCGCGACTTTGTGCGGCCAGATGGCAGCCGCCGCTTGACTGGTCTCATTCAATTCGACGCGGCAGTTAACCCGGGTAATTCCGGCGGACCGCTCCTGAATCGAGATGGCGAGGTCGTCGGTATCGTCACCGCGCTGTTAAACCCGACCAGCCACGAGGTCTTCATCGGTATCGGCTTCGCCGTCCCCATCGACGTGGCTGCGGGGGCATTGGGATCGCCACCGTATTAATGAGGTACACAGGTCTCCCTGTCCACTTGCCTCCCTGTGTACCTGTGTACTTGTGTACTTGTGTACTTGTGTACCTGTCTACCATGGAGGTCGATTGAAAAACAATGACAACAGACCACAATCCAAGCCACAATGGCGAAGGGCCATTGCTGATGGAGCGCGTGCTCTTCGAGGTCAAGAAGGTGATCGTCGGGCAGGACCATTTGTTGGAGCGGCTGCTGGTGGCGCTGTTGGCCCGGGGCCACGTTCTCGTGGAAGGAGTACCTGGCCTGGCCAAAACATTGGCAATCAAGACTCTGGCCGCCACGATTGGCGGTGAGTTCAAGCGTATCCAGTTCACGCCCGACCTGGTGCCGGCCGACCTGGTCGGCACCCGGATCTACAACCAGAAGACTGGCGACTTTAGCACCTCTCTGGGGCCGGTCTTCACCAATCTCTTGCTGGCCGACGAGATCAACCGGGCACCGGCGAAGGTGCAGAGCGCTCTCCTGGAGGTCATGCAGGAACGGCAGGTGACCATCGGTCGTGAGACTTATAAGGCGCCCGACCCGTTCCTCGTGATGGCGACACAGAATCCCATCGAGACGGAAGGCACGTACCCACTACCGGAGGCCCAGGTAGACCGGTTCATGCTAAAGGTGCTCGTCGGCTACCCGAATGAGCGGGAGGAGTTCGTGATCGTCGAGCGTATGACGGGCACGTTGCTTCCCGTGCAGCCTGTCCTCACGACGCAGCAACTCGTAGACTTGCAGCGAGAGGCGGATGCGGTGTACGTTGACCCGGCACTCATGGAATATGCCGTTCAGCTCGTCTCGGCGACGCGCTGGCCGGCGGAGTACGGTATAGGCGATATCGCGCGGTACATCGCCTATGGGGCCAGTCCGCGAGCTTCCATTAACCTCATCCTCACGGCCCGCGCCCTCGCCTTCGTACGAGGCCGAAGTTATGTGCTGCCGCAGGATGTCCTGGACATGGCCCTCGACGTGCTTCGCCACCGGCTGGTCCTCTCCTATGAGGCTTTGTCGGATGGTGTAACGAGTGATAAGCTGTTGCACCGGGTATTGGAGCGCATTCCAGTCCCGGTACGGCCCTTACAGGAACATGTCGTCGTCAACGCCTGAACGGATTTTGCAGCGCCTGGACTGGCAGGTCATCCGTCGCCTGGACGGCATCCTGCAGGGTGACTACCGTAGTCTTTTCTACGGCTTCGGTCTTGATCTGGCCGACTTGCGGGAGTACCAACTGGGCGACGATATCCGCTATATCGACTGGAACGTCACCGCGCGGTTGGCGACGCCGTACGTCCGCCAATATATCGAAGACCGTGAGATCGCGGCCTGGTTCCTGCTTGATCTCAGTCCGTCCGTTGATTTCGGCACGACCGAGGCCCTGAAACGCAACCTTCTGCTTGATTTTGTCACGGTCATGGCGCGGCTCCTGACGCGACATGGCAACCGGGTCGGAGCCATTCTCTACGGGAGTCGCGTCGAGCGGCTCATTCCGGCCCACGGTGGCCGTCTCCAGGTGCTCCGGCTGATCAATGACCTGTTAAAGCAACCGCGGCTGCCCAGAGCGCCTTTTACGGACCTGACCGTGCTGCTTGAGACAGCCTACCGTACCATCCGGCGGCGCTCGTTGCTCTTTATCGTGTCGGACTTTATTAGCGCCCCAGGCTGGGAGCGACCTCTCGGCCTCTTGAGCAAGCGCCATGAGCTACTCGCCGTACGGCTCTGGGATCCACGGGAGGTGGAGCTGCCGGATATTGGCCCCATCGTGATGGAGGACTCAGAGACGGGCGAACAGCTCTACGTCGACACTCACGATCAGGCCTTTCGCCGCCGGTTTCAGGAGGCTGCCCAGCGGCGGCAGGCCGCGCTGAAGGTCGCCTTCCGCCGCGCTGGTGTTGATGTGCTGTCACTTTCCACGTCGGACGATCTGGTTCAAGCCATCGTCGGTTTCGCCGCCATGCGCAAGCAGCGGAAGCGGCAGCCAGTGGTCAGTAGTCAGTCGTAGGGCAGGCTTGCAGCCTGCCGTCTACTTTGGCAGCCAATTGGCGGGGTCAGCCGTCGGGCTCCAAGCCCGACCTCCGGCTGACTGCTGTATTTGAGGTAGACGTATGTTGTTACTTTGGCCCTTTATGCTCGCACTGTTGTTTCTCATTCCCTTGCTGGTTGTGGCCTACATCTGGGCACAGCGACGGCGGCATCGGTATGCGCTGCGGTATGCCAGTCTCTCGCTCGTCAAAGACGCGCTGGGCCCAGGCCCGGGCATCCGTCGCCATATCCCGCCCGCTCTCTTTCTGATGAGTCTGACGGTGATGATTGTTGCGTTAGCGCGGCCCGTAGCCGTCGTCAGGGTGCCGGGAGCAGAGGGAACGGTTATCCTGGCGATGGACGTCTCAGGCAGTATGTTGGCAGAGGATATGAACCCGAACCGGATGGAGGCAGCGAAGTCAGCCGCACGGACGTTTGTGAGCCACCAGCCAACCGGCGTCCGCATCGGGGTCGTCTCCTTCAGTGACAATGCTTTTATTGTCCAGGCGCCGAGCTCGGATCAGGAGGCGGTGATCGCGGCGATCAACCGGCTGGAGACGCAGCGTGGCACCGCCATCGGCCGCGGGCTACGCACTGCGCTTAACGCCATCTTCGAGGCACCGGGCATGGATGTGGCGAGCCCGCCTCCGACACCGACGGCAACCCCGACACCGATGCCGAAGGGGGCGTATGCCCCGGCCGTCATCGTCTTGCTGAGTGACGGGCAGAGTAACCAGGGACCAAATCCCCTGGACGTTGCTGAGGAGGTGGCTGCGCGAGGTGTCCGCGTCTATACTGTCGGGCTCGGCACTCCGGAAGGGACAATCTTGCGTATTCAGGGCCGGGCGATTCGCGTACGCCTGGATGAGGCGACACTTAAGCAGGTGGCGGAGATGACGGATGGGAATTACTACAAGGCATCGACCGAGAGCGATCTGCGTACCATCTACGAGAACCTGGGTAGACGCCTGTCCCTGAAGACGGAGCGGACGGAGCTTACCGCCGTCGTCACGGGCCTGGGCGTTCTATTCTCCCTTGCCGCGGGTATCCTCTCACTGCTCTGGTTCAACCGGCTGCCGTAAGCCTACCCTGCTTCATCGCCGCAAGAACTGCCGCTCTAGCTCCTCCAGGGTCATCGTGATAAATGCCGGCCGACCGTGTGGGCAGAGCCCCGGCGACCAGGCGACAGCCAGCTCGTCCACCAGCGCCTGCATCTGTTCCTCTGTGAGTGGGTCACCTGCCTTGACCGCGCCCAGGCAGGCCGCCTTCATTGCCAGCCGCTCACGTAGCGGATCGCTCGCCAAGCGGGTATAACGGTTGGCCTCGGCCAGAAGCCTGGTCAACAGTTCGCGCGGGTCAAGGGCCGCCAGTTGCTCCGGCACGGCGCGGACCAGGAACGTGTGCGGGCCGAACGGCTCGACCTCGAAGCCGAGCGCCTCAAAGGTTGGGATCAGTCCGGCCATCTGACTCGCCTCGCGCGGCGTGACGTCGAAGTGGGCGGGCGGCTCGATGGAATGCCGATCCGCGCCCTGGGCCAGGCGCTCGAACAGCACCTGCTCCTGCCCCGCGTGCTGGTCGACAATGGCCAGGCCGTCCGGTGTTTGGACGAGGATGTAGGCGCAGTGGAGCTGGGCGATGGCGCGCCACCGCGTGCCCACCACGTAGGCTTCTGGTGTCTCTCGGACTGCCATACCCATTTCGATATCCTGGAACGTCCAGGTAAGCCCTGGCACTTCCGCCGCACGCGGGAAACCTGCCAGAGCATTTTCGACAGCCTGCGTGACGGCGTGGTAGACGGTCCGCTCCTGAAGGAAACGGACTTCGACTTTACGCGGGTGGACGTTCACGTCGAGCAGGTGCGGATCGACGGTGATGTGGAGCACGGCGATGGGGTGCCGGCCCAGCGGTAGGCGACCAGCATACGGGCGCTCGAGCATCACCGCCAGCAAGCCGGAGCGGATGGGCCGGCCGTTGGCGAAGAAGAACTGGGCCTCACGGTTGGCGCGGCCAATCGTCGGGTAGCCGTGGACGGACAGGTCAATCCCCTCCCAACGCGCCTCGGCCATCTCGGCCGCCACGTCGCGGCCGAGGGCGGTGGCGATTCGTTCCAAGGACGTGGCTAACGGCGCGACATAAGCCTCGCGGCCATCGATCACGAGCCGGAAGGCCACCGCCGGGCAGGCCAGCGAGTAGCGGACAACGGTCTCCCGGATCAGCTCGCTTTCGCGCAGCGGTGACTTGAGGTATTTGCGGCGGGCCGGCGCGTTCTAGAAGACGTCACGGACCGCCATGCTGCTGCCGGCCGAGCAGATTGCCGGCGCCTCTGATGTCGAGGTCGTGGCTGGCAAGGATGAAGCCGGCGCCGAGCGTATCTAGGGATTGCAGCACCTTGAGCCGCTTCTCGGCGGCAGGCGTAAGGCGCGCATCGGCAGGGATGGTGAAATAGGCGTAAGCCCGGATCTTCGAGCGCCCCACCCTGCCCCTCAGCTGATAGAGCTGGGCAAGGCCGAACA